>MAVP01000001.1 GCA_001751075.1 Desulfobacterales bacterium S7086C20
GGCTGTTCATCATCAATAATGAGAAGCTTAGTCATCGCGCTCTCCTAAGTAGTTGGAAAAGCAAGCCTGAATGTTGTTCCCTCATCCAGAGTAGATTCGACTTCTATATCGCCGGAGAAGTCTTTTACCAGGTTGTAGCTAATAGATAGTCCTAGGCCGGTTCCTTTCCCCGCTTCCTTTGTGGTAAAGAAAGGTTCAAAAATCTTCTTCTGGGTTTGTTCTGACATTCCCTTCCCTGTGTCAGAGACCATTGCAACAATCTTGTTTCCCTCTTGGTGGGTAGAAATTGTAAGTCTTTTCGGTGTTCCTGCCTCCTTTGCTTCCATGGCATCCCGGGCATTGGTTACCAAATTGAGAAAGATTTGTTCTAATCGGTTTTTGTCGGCCCGAATTTCAGGTAACCCTTCGTCGAGATCGAGTCGCACCTCGATGTTCCGCAAATTGAGTTGCTGGCCCAGCATAGTAAAGACATCTTGAATCGGTTGATTAATGTCTACCGGATAAACGTGGAAATCGCTCTTCCGTCCAAACTCTCGCAGATGGTTGATGATATTACTAGACCTGTTTACTTGTTCGCTTATGTTACGGCTAACCTTTAACAGTTGTTCCTCGGTGATTTCTTTACCGCGCTTTATCATCTTGGCAAGAAAATCGGCCCCTACTTGTATTGCATTCAAGGGTTGATTGATTTCGTGGGCAATACCGGTAGCCATCTCACCGAGAGTGGCTAACTTGCTCGCTTGGGTGAGCTTGGCAGCCTGTTCGAGGCGCCTGGTTATATCTACTGTCCGGACTATCAACGCACCTCCAGCGCTTCCATTGCCTGTGTCTTTCAGCTTTCCTGAACGAGCGTGAAGATTTATTACAAGGTGGTCTCCATTCTTTTTCCTTGCCCATGCTTTGGGCACAAAGACATATACATCCTCAGGGGGGTGTGCCAGTTCTTGCCATACCCGTTCTCTCTCTTCAACGTCAAGGAGATCGAGAAACGACATTTGCAGAAGTTCTTTGAGGTAATATTGGTAAGTCTGGCAGGCTGAATAGTTTACATCCAGGATCTTGCCGGAATCGTAGTCGATCATAAAAAGTGGATTGGGGTCATTATTGAACAAAAGACGGTATTTTTCTTCACTTGCCTTTACCTCTTCTTCTATCCGCAAACGATCTTTTACTTCCTGTCTAAGTTTTTTGTTTGCCACGCTCAATTCGATGGTGCGATCTTTTACACGTTGTTCCAGCTCATTGCGGGCCTTTTGGAGTTCTTTCTCGGCTTGCTTGCGGGCGGAGATGTCTACAACGTTACCCAAGATAGCGGGTTCGCCCTTATAGTTGATCTGAACGTTTCTCCTCGTAACCCATATGATTTTACCGTCTTTCCTGAGCCCTCTGGATTCATATTCAGATGGAGCATCTTTGCCTCTTAGCCTCTTAGCCCTTATTTCTTTTACAAGCCTTCTGTCTTTAGGATGAACCAGTTTTAATGACTCAATGCCTATCAGCTCAGCTTTTGAGTACCCATAGATCTCGGCAAACCGTTTGTTGGCAAATCGAATCTTTCCGCCTTGATCTGTATAGGTGCCGATGAGTGAGTTTTCAACCAACGTGCTATACTTTTCCTCCGACTCTCGAAGCGCCCTTACTGCCTGCTTTCGCTCGGCCATCTCGATAGATACATTCTCAATCATATCATTTGTTACTTTGGCTAAGGATTGTAAGAGGTCTACCTCGGAAATCCCTGATACCCTGGCAGTCAAGTTGCCTTTTGACACGCGATGTAACACGTCAAAGTGTTCAGCAAGACCTATGGCAAAGTCGTGCGAAAGGTTGACAATTTCTCCAAGGTTTTCTGCCATAAGGTTGACCATGTGTTTCAATTTGGTGATCAACTCCAGTTCTGATGTCTCCGAGATTCTAACCTCGGGATCTCCTGACGAGATCTGCTTCAAGGCCTCAAAGACCTCAGAAAGGCCTAGGGCCAACTCCATGCTGGTGCTTTCAAGCTCCCTGTCTCTTTGCTCAACCAACTTCCTGTATTCATCAAACTGATCATTTACAACCGTTAGGGTTTCTTCCATAGAGTCGAGATCTATGTTTGCCTTAAAGGGCTCACAGCTAAGACACATCTCTACCTTTTCCAGGAACTTGCCTTGGATTTCTTTCCTACAATGTGTCCCCGAAACCAGCCAACACTTTAACTCCTTTGATTGGTAGACCGGGCATTCGGATTCATTGCATTTGAGCACCTCCCAGCATTTTATCTTCTTTGTTGTTTTTTCCTTTTTCATCGCAAGTATTTTCCTATAGGCCTTGACAGAATTGACCACAAAGTGATATACGATCACAGAACAAAATCTATATATTGTACACATATAGCACACAGGGAGAACGCAATCAAAGGGTTTCCCATGCAGGCAACATGTGTCCAACAGGTTGGAAGGATTACAGCGCGAGACAGCGCAAAGGTTTCAGTGCATGTTTGCCGCAGTATAATAGCATAATGGGTGTTGGGGTTCTCGTTGGCCCGTTATTACCAAAAGGAGGGGGAAAGATGTCCAAGAAAATACTAATCGTGGATGATGAGCCAGACATCATTGCTTTTCTCGGTGCGCTTCTTGACGAAAACGGTTATGCAAGTGTGAGCGCTAAGGATGGAACTGAGGGGCTGGAACTGTTGCGCGACGAAAAACCGGACCTGGTGCTACTCGACCTGATGATGCCTAAAAAGAGCGGCATTACTATGTTTCAAGAATTGAGGAAAGACCCTGACCTTAGCAGTGTGCCCGTAGTCGTGGTTACAGGTGTTTCTGAAGTAACGGGTGTTGACTTCAGGAATTTCATGTTCAAACAACCAATGCGAGACGAAAAGAAATTCGTTGAGACAACGGGTTTGACCAAATACACCGTGCCAGACGGCTACATAGAAAAACCTATTGATCCGGATGAGTTGATTAGGACAATAAAGGAGATCTTCAAAGAATAGTATTTGATGGCTTCGCAAAAAGTCCAAGTTAGCGCTACGCTTCACTGCGTGCCTGTGTTGAGCTGCATCTTTCGTCACTGCGGCGTACGATAAGTACACCTCATTCCTAAAGATTGCGCTACTGAAGTGGCTTGAAAACAGTACGCGCGCCTTGAATTTGGAGCTTTTTACTTTGCCATTTTTAGGTCATGGAGAAAACCAAGATCTCCAACCAAATCTCTTCTTGACATTATTGCGCTCTTGGCATATAAGGCCGACCAATCCTACGTATTTGTATCGTCACCCTAATGTATCCCATAAAAGTGAGGGCGGCAATGTTATCATATAGCAAATTTGCACATTTTTATTTCACTCACACCCTTCCATGCTATACGAGTTCTTATCGTTATCTAGCTTCTAAGAAAATAGGACTTAACCTGCGAAAGGAACGTTTAACGAGATGACATCAAAGGGAGAACAATTGTTTGCGTATGGCCTTGCAGCCATATTGCTTATTGTGGGCGTTGTCTGTTACGCATCCTTGGCCCCAGAACCCCCTGAAGAACCTATAAGACTCATGTTTAAGACAAGTGCCGGGAAGATCCTATTTGATCACAAGATCCATACAGTTGAAGACGGGTACGGCCTTGCGTGCGAGGATTGCCATCATGAGGAACAAGATGAGTCCAGCTCGTGTAGTGGCGAGGATTGCCATGGTCCCGATAGCGAACCAACAAGGGCTGACGCCTTTCACACTAATTGTAAGGGTTGTCATGAAGAAACTGGTGCAGGACCTGCTGAGTGTTCGGCATGTCATATGAGATAGTAAGTGCTAACAGGGTTTTAACACGAAGGATCAAACTATGACAAAAAGACCGTTTCTGGGGGTAGTGAAACCCCGTTTATACTACAATGTTGTGCCGGACGAGGTCGAAGAACTTCCAGCGCCTAAAAAGGTAACTCTGTTGTTGAAAAATGGGCGGAACGGAGGAGTTGCAGATGCAGTGAAGGTGGGTGATAGTGTAAAAACCGGACAGAGGCTTGGCGTGTCTGCTGGGAGTTCGGAATATGTCATTTCCTCAATAACCGGCACTATTTCTGGTGTAGCCCCCTATGTTGGCGTCTTTGGTCAGGTATTTACGGCTATTACCATTGATGCGGGTGGACAGGATACCTGGGATGATGGGTTTAGCAAAGAAGCAAGTCTTGATGTTGCCCAAAGGTTTTTGGAATATATTCCGGGATGTCCTCCTTTCGCCGTGTTTAGTGATACCGGCAAGACCATACGTAGCATTGTTATAAACGGGATGGATCAAGACCTGTCCCTGACTGTTAATCAGTGTGTAGTCCAAAATGAGGCCGAAAACCTTAAAAGAGGGGTTCAAATTCTCAAGAAGATAACAGGCCTAGATCGTGTCATTATGGTTGTGCCCGAAAATCTGGTGCAACAAGCAAGTACCACTGGAGCAGAAGTAAAGAGGGTAGGTAATAGATATCCTGAAAGCCTTCCCCGAATGATTATGAAAAATGTGCTCGGCCAAGTGGTTTCAGCGGGGGAGACTATTGAAGAGGCAGGAACGGTATTCTTCAGTGCTGAAGCCGTGGCAGCTATAGGAAAAGCATTCGAGTCCGGTCAACTTCCAGTAAGCAAAATGCTTACCGTAGCTGGAAAAGATGGTAAAACCAAGAATGTGAAGGTGCGGATTGGATCATCCTTAGGTGATGTATTGCGATCATGTCAGACTGTGACCCATGATCGAGATCGCCTGATTTTGGGTGGGCCCATGACGGGCCTGGCCACTTATTCTGAGGATTTGCCGGTAGGGCCTGACACAGACGGAATAGTAGTTCAAGGTGAGGCCGACAGCGCACAGGTTACGGATTATCCATGCATAAACTGTGGGGAATGCGTTCGGGTTTGTCCGGTTAAAATTCCCGTAAATATGCTTGTTCGGTTTTTGGAGGCCAGGCTTTATGAAGATGCTAACCAATTGTACGACCTTAACTGCTGTGTTGAATGTGGACTGTGTTCCTATGTTTGTACGTCCAGGATTCCTGTCCTTCATTATATCAAACTAGGGAAATATGAACTTAGCTTGATCGAAACTTCGGAGGCGGTCAATGGGTAAAGAAAAGAAACTTGTCGTTCCCCATGCATTATTTCCGTGGCAGCCAGGCAAAGAGGGGAATAAAGCAGAAAAGAGGTTTATCGTCGCCTATGGACCTCATTGGCATGATGGTGGTAAGATCTCAACAAAGAATTACAACATTGTTGTTGCCGCCCTTCCTGCCGTATTGATGGGGATTAGCCAGTATGGGGCCCCCGCTCTTGGGGTAATCGCATTGTCCATGGCCTGTGCAATGGTTTGGGAATTTGTTATGAACGTTGTCATGGGAAGGTCCGTTTCCATCGGTGACGGCAGTGCTATGGTAACAGGACTTCTGTTTGGTATGCTTCTGCCGGCTACTGCTCCCTGGTGGGTTGTTCTTCTGGGCACTTTTGCAGCCATAGTTATAGGGAAACAGATATTCGGTGGAATTGGGTTTAACCCTTTGAATCCTCCCCTACTTGCCCTTGCCATGTTGGTGATCTCGTTTGATGGAATCTTTGATTTCAATGAAGCATTATTAAACTATGACCTAGATTTTGCCATGACCTATCCCCTGGCCAACCTTAAGGCTTTTGGTACGGCCGGTATTGGCGAATTTGGCCTGGGCGCCCTCTTCATGGGTAAACAGGCAGGCGCCATTGGATCTACATTTGGCCTAGGACTTACCATAGGAGGCATTTATCTTCTGTTGAGAGGATATATCCGCTGGGAAATCTCCCTTTCATTTTTGGCGGGCATTTTTATAACGGCGCTTCTGTTTAACATGGCGGATTCAGCAAAATACGCCGGCCCGGCATTCCACTTGGTCACCGGGTATACATTGATAGCGGCCTTTTTTCTGATTCCAGAAGACTCTTCGTCTCCAGTCAATTTCATCCCCATGCTCATATTTGGAGTCTTAGCCGGGGTGATGACTGTACTCATTAGGAATATTGGGGCCTATGTGGATGGTATTCCCTTTTCCATCCTGCTCTTAAATCTTGCCAATCCACTCCTGGATAAGATCAGACCAAAGGCGATTGGAAAGGTGGTAGAAAATGCGTGATATTATCAGGATGATAGTGGTGCTTGCCGTTTTGGCAGCTTGTTCGGGCGGCTTGCTGGCGGCGGTCAAGTCAGGGACTGCTGCGAAAATCGAAGTTCAGCAACTAACGTTTGTCAAGGGGCCGGCTATTCAGGAGATCCTTAAAGGTTGCACCAACAATCCGATCGAAGATCGCTTTAAACTGAAAGTGGGGGATGAAGAGAAGACTTTTTTTGTGGGCAAATTCGACAATACCCCTCCAGCCGTTGTTTATGAAACCTTTGGCAAAGGTTTTGCGGGCGATGTTGGTATTATGGTGGGCGTTAACATTGAAACGGACAAACTTATTGGCATAGGCATTACGACACATTCTGAAACGCCCGGCTTGGGTGCCAGGGCCAAAACCGACCGAGGTTTTAAGGAGAGCTTTCAGGGACTTTCCATTAAAGACGCTATTAAGGTTAATAAAGATGGCGGTAATGTGGATTCCATATCCGGCGCAACCGTGACATCCAGAGGGGTGTGTACAGGGATTACCGGTAGTTCTGATATGTACCAAGAACTTAAGCCGAAAATCATGGAAAATGTTAAGGCCTTTGGCAGTTAGGGAGAAAAATAATGGCCAAAACGATTGTTCAAGAGTTTACCAAGGGATTGTGGGATGAGATACCACCGTTTCGTCTTGTGCTCGGTCTTTGCCCGGTTTTAGCGGTGACCAAGACACTAGGCAACGGAGTTGGAATGGGGGTAGCAGCTACGTTTGTGCTTCTGTGTTCCAATATTCTGGTATCGGCGCTTCGTTCGGTAATACCGGGGAAAGTAAGGGTGCCTTGTTTCATTATCATTATTGCCACCTTTGTTGTTGTAGTAGAACTGGTTATGCAGGCTGTCGCGTATCCCCTTTTTCTTCAGCTGGGGATCTTTATTCCTTTGATCGTAGTAAATTGTATTATTCTCGGACGAGCTGAGGCCTTTGCCTTTAAGAACGGGGTGGCGGCCGCAGCAGCTGACGGGCTCGGCATAGGGGCAGGATTTACGATTTCTCTAGCAGCATTAGGGGCCCTTCGGGAAATTCTTGGCAGTGGCACACTGTCAATCCCCTTTTCAGACAGTGTTATACAAATGTTCGGACCGGACTTTCAGCCTTTTTCTTTCATGATCGAAGCTCCCGGCGCCTTTGTTTGTTTGGGTCTGATGCTTGGGGTCATGAACCTGGCCGGAAAATAGTTTTAAAAGGCTGATAAGGAGAATTCCATGGGAGACTATGTCTTACTCGCAATAAGTGCTATTTTGGTCAACAATATTTTGCTGATCCAGTACTTAGGCAACTGTCCCTTTCTGGGTACGTCTAAGAAGATGGATACTGCAGTGGGCATGGCTATGGCGGTGGTCTTTGTCCTGGCCATGGCAGGTATTGTGACCTGGGTCTTGGAAGTCGTCTTTCTGAAACCATTGGGACTTGAATACATGCGCACAATCGTATTTATTTTGGTGATTGCCGCATTAGTCCAATTCGTGGAGATCTTTCTCAAAAAGAGCATGCCAGCGCTTTATGCGGGGCTGGGGATCTTTCTCCCATTGATTACGACCAATTGTGCTGTTATGGGGGTGTGTCTGATCAATATCAAAGAGGAGTACAACTTCGTAGAAATGCTTGTCTCTTCCATAGCCTATCCGGCCGGTTTTGGTTTGGCCTTGATTCTTTTTGCCGGACTGCGTGAACGTATTATCATTGGCCGGGTTCCCAAGCCTATGGAGGACACGGCCATTGCCTTGGTAACAGCAGGATTTATGTCTCTGGCCTTTATAGGCTTTAATGGTATGATTTAATAGAGGCTCTTGGCAATTTTTAATATGAAAGAGGTTAAAAAATGTTAGAACCCTTACTTCTCATGTTGGCATTAGGGGCTGTTTCCGGCACAATCCTGGGGATTGCCTCCAAGGTATTTTATGTGTGGGAAGATCCCCGCATCGCTGAGGTAGAAGATTGTCTGGCCGGCGCCAACTGTGGTGCATGTGGTTATACCGGATGTTCGGCTTGTGCAGCAGCCATAGTGGAAGGTAGGGCGCCAGCCAGTGCGTGTATTGTAGGTGGTGCTACTTCCGCAACAAAGGCGGCGGCGGTTATGGGCATGGAAGTTGGGGCGGCCGAGCCGCTTATATCTGAAAATACATGTACCGGCGGATTTCGAGCACCGGAGAAATATTACTATATGGGTGTCAACGATTGTCGGGCTGCTTACATGCTCTATGCGGGGGCCAAGGATTGTGGTGTGGGGTGCCTTGGTTTTGGAAGCTGTGTGAAGGCCTGTCTGTTCGATGCACTCAAGCTTGGTCCTGAAGGTTTTCCTGTAGTGGATATAGAGAAATGCGTGGGATGCGGGGCCTGCGAGAATGCTTGCCCCAAGGGGATTATGCAGGTTCGCACGCCTTCCGAGCGAATCCTTCATGTCAACCTTAATACCGACCGTCTTGCCCCCTGTCGACAGACATGTCCTGCTGAAATCAACATTCCGAAATATATAAACCATATTAAGAATGGGGAGTATGACAAGGCGTACTTGACCATTATGGAACGTAACCCGATGCCGCTTTCAATAGGTCGTGTATGTCCCCATCCCTGCGAGGATGCTTGCCGCAGGGCCACGGGAGATGATGCCCCTGTTTCTATCAATCAACTGAAGAGATTTTGTTCTGACTGGGTGTTTGACAATAATATGCCTATAGATCTATCGGTAGCTCCGGATACGGGTTACAGGGTGGCCATCGTGGGCGGAGGTCCGAGTGGTTTGAGCGCCGCTTATTTCTTGAGACGTTTGGGACACCAGGTGAAAATCTTTGAATGGATGCCGGAACTTGGGGGAATGATCTATTACGGTATTCCTGAGTATCGGCTTCCCAAGGCAATCCTTGGAAAGGATGTTCAACGGATCCTGGACCTTGGAGTTGAGGTAAAGACCGGAGTAAAATTTGGTGTTGACTTTAATTTGGAATCTCTGGTTGGCGGGGGGTATGATGCCGTGGTTATGTCTATTGGGGCCTGGAATCACGCCTCGGCGCGCATTCCAGACGAGGATAAGGTGAAAGGTGTCATTCCTGCTACTATCTATCTAAGAAGGCAGGGGCTGGGCCAGGACAATCCCATCGGTAAAAGGGTCGGAGTTATCGGTGGGGGCAATGTTGCCATGGATGCCTTAAGGACCAGCGTGCGTCTTGGGGCCGAAAAGGTCTACTGCCTCTATCGGCGAGAGATCAAGGATATGCCTGCGAACCATGTTGAAATAGAGGCCTGTCAACATGAAGGGATTGAATTTATCACCTTGTGCAGTCCCACAAAGTTTGTTACGGACGACGAGGGAAACCTTACAGGTATTGAATACCTAAAAAACGAACTCGGTGAACCTGACGCTAGTGGTAGACAAAAGCCTGTGCCGATTGAAGGGTCTGAGACAGTACTCGAACTCGATAATTTTGTTATTGCCATCGGCCAGAAAACGGATTCAGCCTTTGCAGATGAAGAAGGAACGGCAGTATCCAGAATTGACACCTTCAAAGGCGCGTTGGTGGTTAACGCAGATACCATGCAAACAACCGTTCCTTACGTATTTTCCAGCGGTGATTCCGCCGGTCCGCCGGGGCTTTTAGTTGGGGCTGTTGGCGCCGGCAGGCGCGCTGCTAGGGGTATCCATAAGTACCTTATGCGTGAGGAGATGGTCTTTCCAGACGCTAGACTTCGTGTCGATTCTAGGCGGATGACTGGTCATATCCCCGGGACCATCTTTGAAAGTGTTGAAGGTATTCAGAAAAAAGGACGTATAGGACAACCTGAGCTTGAACCCGGTTCTTATGAAAGACAGCACACCGTGGCCGAGGTGGATTTGACTGTTACAGAAGAAGACGCATTAAAAGAGGCAAACCGGTGTATGCGTTGTTGTCTTACTTGTTATAATAGCGACACATAATAACTGTTACACCAAACCGGGGTTTAGGTTAGAAACATTTTTCGGGGGGTTGCGTGCAAGGGTTATTATTCCTTGGCCAATCCCCTGAGTTGGTTTGAGAGGTTGTAGCTGTTAGCGGGGGTCGGCGATCAGGGTCCAGGTGCCAGGAAAAGTTGGTCACGCCAAAAAGTTATCAAGATTTAAAAGTCTCGAAATAGAACAGCAGAGATTGGTAGAATGTTGAATGGTTTGCGAAAGCCTATTCAGAAAAAGGTCTGATCCCTGCCCCCTGACCCCCGTGAACCGTTACGAAAGGTTTTTTTGATGAACGAGACAAAGCAATCTTATGTTGGCAGCGAGAGCACTGAAGATGCTGATGCCGCACAAAAACGCATTGTGATCTTGGGTGTGGGCAATTTGTTGTTGTCAGACGAAGGTGTCGGCGTTCATGTGGCCAACAAGCTCATGGAGATGGATCTTCCTTCCGGCGTTGAGGTGATCGAAGGGGGGACGGATGGTTTCAGGTTGATGAATGTGGTAATGGGTGCAGACCGGGTTGTGGTCGTTGATGCAGTAAAAGGTGGAGGTGAACCCGGCTCCATCTACCGGTTTGACATCGATGATGTCCCATCATCTCCCGAATCCTATAAGACCTCTGTTCACCAGATCGGAATACTGGAAGTAATCCATCTCTCGGAGTTTATCGGTAAACCCCCTGAAACCACAATCATTGGTGTAGAACCAAAATCTCTTGATATGTCCATGGAACTATCCCCCGAAGTACAAGATAAAGTTCCCCGAATTATCGAGTTGGTCTTAGAAGAGGTGCGAAAATTTGTGCCCGAAATTGAAGGAAGCTCTCAATAACGCCAAGACTTTTTGAGGTGTTGCAAAGTGAGTAACATCTCAAAAAGTCCTGGCATTAAACCGGGCGAAGGGGTTTTATTTTCGAAGGCGGTATCAATTATGTTTGTGGGGCGTGGCCGGATATTTTGTGATTGGCCAAGCACGTGCCAAGCTCATAAAGACATTTGAGTCAATCACAATATCCGGCCACTGCGAAAGTCCGAAAGAACGACCAAGATACCGTCTTCAAAAATAAGACCCCTTCGCCCTAGATTATTGAGAACTTACCAAAGTAAGTACCAACGTAGCGGGAAAACTTGCAATCCTAAAGTTTGTATGCGATTCTAATCATTATGCTTGTCTACGAGAAGGTCTCCTTTGGTTCGGAGTGTAACAATCGTTGTATGACCTGTCCGTCTGCCCGCCAGCAGGAAACCCCACGCCTAAATGAGCTTGTCGCTCAAATTGATGCCCTGAAGAATGGTGAAAACCTTGAACTGTTTGGTGGTGAACCGACACTTCACGAAGACTTGGTGTCGCTTATTTCTTACGCCAGGAAGCGAGGCGCCAGGCGTATAAAGTTGGTTACAAATGGCCGGAGGCTTGCAGACGCAGATTTTCTGTTCCATTTGGTAGAAGAAGGCTGTCGGATTTTTGAAGTGAAGATATACGGTTCAAGGCCTGAGACGCACGATGCGGTTACATGTGTGAGGGGAAGTCTTGATGAGACACTTCGTGGACTACAAAACCTTGGTGGCATATCAGATTCTGGCGGCCATGAAGGTGACATCTATGTAGGAATTCGTTTTGGAGTGACAAATACGAATCTTGAAGACCTGGTTCCTGCTGTTGCCTTTCTCATGTCTTTTAGTATAGACGCTATTAGTTTTGTTCGCATGGGCGGTGATTTCCCGATAGTCCAGGCAGCCCGTATGGTGGCAAATGCCATGAAGGTGGCCACTCTAAATCGTATTTGGTCTATGTGTGAGGGTTTCCCCCCCTGTGTGATGAAAGGCTCTGAGACTCATCTTTCCGAATTACTTCAGCCTGTGGCCTTCGAAAACGACAAGCCTAAATCGTGCCTTAGGTGTGTCTTTGCAAAGATATGTACAGGCCCCCATGGGGATTATGCCGGTAAAGGTTTGCGGGATTTCAAAGCTGTCTCAGCATCTCCATACTCCAAAGATATGGAGTACCTCCTTAAGATGAGGTCAATCCATGCCAAGCAATAGTAGTCGTATCTTGTTAATTTCTTTTAATGTGGCCGGTCATGACTCTCTGGCCCTGGGGTATATAAAGGCCTATGCCCTGAAGGAGCCCACTGTTTCTCGCAGAACCTTTATAGAAATCTTGAACTTCAGCAATGAGGAGGGTGATGTTAGACAGGCGCTCTATTACATTACGGAGTTCAAACCCCAACTTATCGGCTTTTCGTGCTATTGCTGGAGTATGCAAAAGATCTTGGAGTTAGCTCGGTCGGTCAAACAGATCATACCAGAAGTTCCCCTCGTTGTTGGCGGGCCGGAAGTTGGTCCCGTATCAGATAAGTATCTTGAGCAAAATCCGGCTTTGGATGTAGGGGTCCATGATGAGGGAGAGGCAGTCTTTTTGGAGCTCATAAAATATTATTTTGCCGGTAAGGGCAAGCTGGAAAATATCGCCGGGATTTCCTTTCGCAAAGGCAAAAAGATTGTAAGAAATGAAGACCGTTCCCCGATCAAGGATCTAGACGAGATCCCTTCTCCATATTTGACCGGGGTTCTTACGCCCAGAGATGGTGTGACCTATCTGCAGTCATTCAGGGGGTGTCCATTCAGGTGTGGTTTTTGTTACGAGGCTGGACGGCACAAAGGCCTTCGTTTCTTTTCCTATGAGCGAGTACAAGCTGAGGTTGAACTCATTATGGCAGATTCCGGCATAAGGAGTTTTCATTTTGTTGATTCTGTCTTTAATCTGAACTCCAAGCACCTAAAGAAACTTACCGATATACTCTGCACAGCTAATCGAGATAACAAGCAACTGAGAACAATCGAGGTCTTTGCGGAAAAGATAGATGAAAAAACAGTGGAATACTTGATCCAAGCAGGTGTGCAGAGTATCGAGACCGGGCCCCAGACAGCTATCCCGGAAACTCAGCAGCGTATCGGAAGATATTTCGATCCTGAGAAATTCTCACGAGCTGTCCGCCTGATGGGGGATAGAGGCATTGAGGTGTGGTGTGATCTGATTGTCGGTCTGCCCGGAGACAGCTTTTTCCGCTGTGCCTATTCGGTTGCATTTATCATGAATCTTAGACCTGCCCGTGTTGTCATGAGCATTCTCCACGTCTTGCCAGGCACCCAGCTCTTTGAACAGGCCGAAAAATTCGGTCTCTCTTTTGACTCCCAACCACCACACTACGTAGTAGGAAGCGATACCTTTCCTTTTAAACAGATTTATGAGGCGGTGCTCTTTTCATCCGCTGTTACCAAAGAATATAATCTTGCCCT
Source organism: Desulfobacterales bacterium S7086C20 (assembly GCA_001751075.1). GTDB lineage: Bacteria > Desulfobacterota > Desulfobacteria > Desulfobacterales. The sequence goes on from MAVP01000001.1 coordinate 13,371, forward strand.
TTCGTAGGGCTCGCTTGTATCATATATTTGTTCACTCTATACCCTAGCGCGACTTTCAAGCTCTTTTTGTAGGGCTCGTCACTCAATAACTGTCACATTTTGCTGGTCTTTTGGGCCGTCTTCTGCGTTGCTCGGTTGGTCACATACCTCGGCATGCTCCCGCCCGAGCGCCTTGAATACAACCCAAAATCCTTCGCAATCTTGAGACACTTATTTCGTGACAAACCCTTAGAACTGTCAAAATCGTGTGTTTAAGATCGTCAATTTATTGACAATGTGTGATCACTTCTTGGTGTTTGCGGGGAAATGGGGGCTGTAATGTCCGGCACACGGCTTGCATAACTTTAATCTAAATCTAGGATTTCATAAAGAAATCTCCCTTACTGTCGACAATCAAAGTCTTGAATTAATGCTTATGGCCACAATTACTTTGACGGTTTTGTGATAAAAGGAGGTTGTACAATGAACGGACTATTTGGTGACATATCACGCAGGGACTTCATGAAGTACTGCGCTACAACTGCTGCTGTGCTTGGTCTTTCAGAGATGGAATTAGTTTCCAAGGTCTCAGAGGCTTTGGCAGCGTCGAGCAGCAAGGCGCCGGTAGTATGGCTGGAAGGTCAGGACTGTGCGGGGTGTACCATCTCATTAGCAGGCGCCCTAAATCCGCCTGTATCTTCGATCATTCTGGATAAGCTGTCCATCCGGTATCATGAAACCATAATGGCAAGCGCCGGTTACCTGGCAGAGGCAGTTTATGAAGATACGGTTAAGGCTGGGGGGCATGTGTTGTGCGTAGAGGGCTCCATTCCCACTGCAGATGACCGGTTCTGTATGATTGGAGGACGGCCCTTCAGGGAGATGGTCAAAGAGTCTGCCGAGAAGGCGGCGGTAATCATTGCCGTTGGGGCCTGTGCCGCATACGGTGGTATTCCGGCGGCTGGTCCCACTAAGTCAGTTGGCATTGGCAAGATTGTAAAAGACAAACCTATTATCAATCTTCCCACTTGCCCGGTGCATTGCGATCATCTGGTAGGTTCCATCCTCTACTTTCTGGCGACTAAGAGTGCGCCGCCATTAGATAAGATCGGGAGACCAAAACTCTATTTTGACGAGCTTGTCCACGACAATTGCAGGAGGCGGTCCTACTTTGATGATGGACTTTTCCTGACAGATTGGAATGATCCCAAGCAGAAGAACTGGTGTCTCTATGAGAAGGGTTGCAAGGGCCCGGACACCTATGCAGACTGCCCGGTGCGTAGATGGAACGATGGACAGAATTTCTGCATTGACTGTGGCGCCGGATGTATGGGTTGTGCAGAGCCGGATTTCTATGACGGCATGTCGCCTCTGTACACGGCGGAAAGTGAGCGATCACGAAATATAATGGCCAGAAAAGAGGCCGGACTTATTCCACCAAAGGAGAAGGCATGAAAGGAAGTGATAGAAAATGGGAAAGAAAATAACAATCGATCCGGTTACAAGAATTGAAGGACACCTTGCAATAACAGTTGAACTTGAAAACGGCAAGGTCAAAGATGCCTGGAGCAGTGGTACCATGGCTAGAGGTTTTGAAGCCCTCCTTCAAGGAAGAGACCCAAGGGATGCGCCTTTTGTGACAAGCCGCTTTTGTGGAGTATGTTACAGTGTCCATCAAATGGCCAGTATTAGGGCTCTGGATGAGGCCTTTGGGGCTAATGTGCCTTGGGGCGGAATGCTTCTAAGAAACCTTGCCATGGGTGCCGAGTATGTCTACGACCATATCCTCCATTTTTATCATCTCAGCGCCCTTGATTACATTGATATCATGGCGGTGGCCGCATACAAGGGCAGGGATAAGTCATTGAATGCCCTGAAAGAAAAGGTAGTAGGCCTGGTCAAATCAAAGGATGTCTTTCCCCTTACACCCAGGTACAAGCCCGACGAGTTTAGTGTGACGGATCCGGACATGGTAACCTCGGCCGTCAAACACTATATCGACGCCCTTGCCATTCAAGCCAAGGCCAGGAACATGGGCGCCATCTTTGGAGGAAGGCAGCCCCATTACCAAAGCCTGGTCGTAGGCGGCTGTACGCAGTATCCGGATATAAATATGGTAGCAAAATACCGCACCATGTTGGATGAAATGGCACAGTTTGTAAACGAAGTGTATATTCCGGATGTCCTTGCCTTTGGGACAGGCCCTCTGTTTCCCTTGGCAAAGATGGGATTAGGTGGTGGTCACTATAATTATATGTCCTATGGTGCCTTAGAGTTGGACAAGGATGGCAAGGACCAGGTATTTCCGGCAGGGGTAATCAAAAATCTTGATCCAGGAAACATCAAGGTAGAAGGCTTCAAGCCCGACAAGATTACCGAATCAGTCAAACATGGTTGGTACAAGGAAAACAAACCCGTGCATCCTTACAATGGCGAGCAGGTCTTTGATCTTGACAAAGAGGGTGCATATTCCTTTATCAAGGCGCCTCGTTATGACGGTGAGCCTATGGAAGTTGGGCCCCTTGCGAGGATGCTTATTGCAGGCAATCCTGATCTTCTAGGTCTTATCGAAAAAGGCGCAAAGCCAGGGGTCGTGGCACGACACGCAGCAAGAGCTATCGAAACGAAGCTAATCATAGATGCTTGTTACAAATGGTGTGACGAGTTGCTTTCTGAGATGACAAAACCGGGCTTTAAAATCCATGACACGGCTCACTACGAACCGCCTAAGGAAGGTGAAGGGGTCGGTTTTTATGAGGCGCCGCGCGGATCGCTGGGACACTGGGTCAAGATCAAGGACAGAAAGATTGAAAACTATCAATGTGTGGTTCCGTCCACCTGGAACGCCTCGCCTAGATGCGAGAACAAATATCGTGGACAGTACGAGGAATCACTCATCGGGGCACCTGTTCCTGATCCCGACAATCCGATCAATGTGGTGCGCATTATTCGCTCCTTTGATCCCTGTCTGGCCTGTGCCATACATTTAATTGATCCACAAACAAACGAGCTAAAAGACTTTATTGTGGAATAAAGATAAACTGCATAATCTAAGAGCAAGCCTGGGGGTGCGAAAGCACTTGCCAGGCTTGCTTTTTTTCAGTATCCATCTTAAATCTATTTACAGACGGATGTCCCCGCACAGTCCCGAAAAGCAAACCCCACATAAAACTCTTGGTATGGTGCCGAAGGGGAGACTCGAACTCCCACGGACATACATCCACTAGACCCTGAACCTAGCGCGTCTACCAGTTCCGCCACTTCGGCATTTTGGAAGGCAGAAAAGAATTGATTTTGTAGCTGGATTGGTTTAAATAAAATGTTTTACTTTTTTTGTCAAGGTCCTTATGAAATACTTGATAACAGTGTCTTTACTATGCAACTCATAACCAACCTAAAAGAAATTACCAGCCCTTTTAAAAATGCCGTTGTTACAATCGGCAACTTCGATGGCGTTCATGTCGGGCATCAAGATCTTTTCCGCCAAGTTATCGAAAAAGCAAAGGTCCTTGGGGGTCAATCTGTAGTCATTACCTTCGAACCTCATCCCACCCGTGTACTCAATTGCAACAAACACTTTCCCATGATTACCCTTTATGAACAAAAGGTTGAACTAATCAGCAAGACAAATATAGATGTTTTACTATGCATACCCTTTACTCCTGAATTTGCCGCTATACCGGCTCGCGCATTTGTGGAAGGTATCTTGTGGAACACCATCGGGATGAAGGCAATTATTGTCGGGCCTGATTATTCGTTTGGGAAAAAGAGGGAGGGGAACATTGACTTGTTAAGAGAAATTGGGGAGAAGCTTGGGTTTGATGTAATCATTTCTGATTGGATCGAACAAGGACCTCATCGAATCAGCAGCACTGAAATCCGAAACCTAGTAAAAGAAGGCAAGGTTGGTGCAGCCTCCAAGCTTCTGGGGCGACTCTACCAGATTCGAGGTACTGTCAAATGCGGGCGGGACCGAGGTGGAAAACTGCTCGGTTTTCCTACCGCCAATCTTACACTTTATGATGAGCTGTGTCCCAAAACAGGTGTGTACGCAGTAACCGTAGAATATAAGGAAAACTCTTACAAGGGAGTGGCCAATATAGGCTACAGCCCAACCTTTAACAACGGACAGTTTAACCTAGAAGTTCACATCTTTGATTTTCATCAAAATATCTATGGACAACTCATCCGGGTTAATTTTGTTCAGCGCCTGCGCGAAGAGATAAAGTTCCCGGGACCAGAGGCACTTGCCACTCAGATTAGAAAAGACATCATCAGGGCCAAGGAAATTCTATCCAAAAGATGACCGTATATTTCCTCTGTTTGATTGCACCATATTTTGGGATGGCCCGCATCAACTGGGAACCATAAGCTCTTATGTCCAGAAAAAAGAAAATCTTTTTTTCCCTGGCAATAGGTATTGTGCTTTCCGGCATTGCACTTTATATAACTTTTAAGAACATCCCCCTCGAAGATCTAGCTGCCTACTTAAAGACCATCAATTACTGGTGGACCGTTCCCACAGTCATTGTGGTATTCACTGGCTTTGTGCTCAGGGTCATAAGGTGGCAATTGCTCCTTGGTCCTGTAAAAAAGACATCGTTTTTTGACGCTTTTCATCCACTGATGATCGGATTTTCCTTAAATTGTCTTCTGCCCGCCCGCATAGGGGAACTGGCCCGGCCGGCTATCTTCTGCAAAAAGGAAAAAGTCCCCTTTTCCAAGGTGCTGGCTACCGTAGGCGCTGAGAGGGTTTTTGACGTCGCCGTATTGCTTCTTTTTTTCGCAGTAGTGCTGGCAACCGTAGAAATCAACCCAAACCTTGACCTTACTTTTGGTAAATACCACCTTAACAAGGCTACTCTGGAGAGGGTTGGAATGACAACGCTAAAACTTTGCCTTGCGATGCTTGCGTTAATTGCGTTGATAATCGCAAGGCAAAGTCACACGGTCATAAGGAGGGCAATCCTGCAATCGCCAAAGCTTTTTTTCTTTTTAAGCAACTCCTTTAAGGAGAACCTACGAGAAGGGCTTTGCACAAAGCTGGTCTATGTTTTTGACAATTTTGCCAGTGGATTTGACCTTCTGAAAAGCCCGAAGAAACTTGCCCTTTGCCTTGCACTCTCCCTTTTGGTATGGATATTTTCTGGGCTTTCTTATTATACCCTGGCCTTTGGTTGTCCCGGGATTGAAATTTCATTCCTTGAGATGTGTGCAGTAATGGTGATACTCTGTTTTTTCATTTCCCTTCCTTCTGTTCCCGGCTTCTGGGGGTTGTGGGAGGCTGGGGGTGTCTTCGGGCTGATGATTTTTGGTGTTTCTGCTAAAGAGGCGGCAGGTTTTACGCTAGCCAATCACGTCTTTCAAATGGTCCCTGTAATCGTTATTGGTCTTATTTCTCTGGTTATTACCGGTGTCAGTGTGGCACAGCTCGGTTACGATGCAAAGATCGAAGACAAGGCTGCGGGAGGAAAGTCTCTGGATTGAGGCTGTACCCCAACTCTGGGCTTGCCACGGTTGCCGAACTCATGTAGATTATAATGAAGTCATAATAAGCGGTAAACATCAGGCACGGCAGAGGGTTTGCCCCTGATTATTAAACATTTTATAGGAGGTAAAATGTAATGAAAACCGTTAAACTGGCACTTTGCGTATGCCTTACCCTGGTGCTATTTGGCAGTTTTGTAAGTGCTGTAGAACAAGACAAGGCTTCACCTGTTATCGTAATAGAAGAGCCTACTTACAATTTCAAGCAGGTATCTCAAGGCGAAACAGTAAAACACGACTTCAAGGTCTTTAACAAGGGCGCGGCCCCCCTGGAAATCAATAGTGTCAAACCCGGCTGAGGTTGTAGTGTGGCACGGTATGACCGGACCATCCCTCCAGGAGGAGAGGGCAAAATCACGCTGGAAGTACACACGAAGAAATATCAGGGCAAGTTGCACAAGACGGCCCGGGTCTCAACCAATGACCCCAAGAATCCAAGCCTTACAATCGGCCTTAAAGGACAGGTGTGGGCCCCCATTCGTATCACCCCGCAGTATGCCCGTCTAAACGGCATGTTGGGTGAAAAAATCGAAACGATTGTCCACTTACAAGGCAATAAGAAGGAACCCCTTGAGATAAAACTGGCTTCTGTATCTATCTCCGAAAAGGTGGCGGTAGAATTACAAGAGCTTGAAAAGAAGAAGATCTATCAACTCAAGATAAAGAACAAGATCAACAAAGAAACCAGGTATAGTGGCCTAATCAAGCTTACCACCAACTACTCCGAAAAACCTGAGTTAGAAATACGTATTTCAGGAAATATCCGACCAACTGTTGAACTCAGGCCAAAAGCCCTAAACTTTGGTCGTATGTCCGAACAACGCTTGGAGCAGTTAAAGAAAAACGGTAGGCCCCTGAAACGCCCCATAATGGTGCTCTTAAACAAGGGCAAGGACCTTGAGATTGAGAAGGTTGAACTGGAAAAATCGCTATTTAAGGCTGTTCCGAAGAAAATGTCACGAGGCAAAATGGCCCAAATCATTGTTGAACCAATCTTTGAAAAGCTCAAAAGGGGGCCGAATCAAGATACTCTGAAGATCTATACCAATCAAAAGGACCACAAGGTTCTGGAAGCGACTATAAGGTTTGAAATCCTGTAATGGATCCTTATCGTATTGTATTTATAGGTACCCCCGAGTTTTCTGTCCCAGCCTTGCAGGCACTTCATGATAATGGCTACAACATAGCTGCCGTTGTAACAAAGCCGGACAGGCCAAAGGGCAGGGGACAACATGTTATAGCCTCTCCGATCAAGAAGCTCGCTACGGCATATGGCTATTCTTTCTTGCAGCCGACTAGCGCCAAGGAAACCTGGTTTGAAGAAAATCTTGTAGCCCTTAATCCTGACCTTTTGGTTGTAGTTGCCTATGGTAAGATCTTATCACGATCCGTCTTGACAATCCCGCGTCTTGGCGCCATTAATGTCCATGCCTCCCTTCTTCCAAAATACCGCGGACCCGCTCCCATTCAGTGGGCTGTTATCAATGGCGATACACAAACAGGGGTGACCACCATGTGGATGGATGAGGGAATGGATACGGGAGATATCCTCTTAAAGGCCGAAATACAGATTAACTCCGATGAGACCTCCGCAAGCCTTCATGATAAGCTTGCCCACAAAGGGGCCAAGCTGCTCCTTGACACTCTAAAAGAGCTAAAATCGGGGCATCTCTTGGCTACCCGGCAAGACAACTCCAAGGCCTCCCATGCCCCGTTTTTGAAAAAAAAGGATGGCCGGATCGAATGGAGCAAAACAGCAGATGCACTTGATTGCTTTATTCGTGGGATGGATCCGTGGCCGGGGGCTTTTACCTCCCTTTCTGGGAAGAGACTTAGGATATTTACCGCAGAGCAGATGCGTAAGACAACAAAACAACAGCCAGGGGTCGTTTTGGAAGGATTTCCCGGTGACCTTGAGGTGGCGACAGGCCGAGGTGTATTGAGCCTAAAAGAGGTTCAGCTTGAATCCGGGAAACGGTTGACTATTGATGATTTTCTTCGAGGCTATCCTGTACTGCCCGGCACGGTATTAGGTTAACTGGTTTCCATCCATAAATGGCCCTTTTCCACAATCTCGGCGTCAAACGGCACGGTTGCTTGTGCGACGTACCACGGTACGCCTCCGCGCAACCCCTTGTTCTCCTTGACCTTGTGGAAAATTGCTCATTTCTGACCGGCCTGCTTCCTGGAATGCCCGCCTTTTTAGCGGGCTGGAAGGAAGCTATAAAAGATAGTGAACTTCCTTACCGGGAAGCAAAAGCTTCAATTGGAAACTTACGCCAGTGCCCATTATTTGATAAACTATTCGTGGATGGACACTAACTGAGAAATGAAACGTTTTTTTAAGATAGGGGCATTTTTTAGTCTTTTCGGGATAATAGTGGCCGTTGCCGCATACGCTACGCTAAAACTCATAGTCAAAAGTGAAGACGTAGTGATCGTGCCGGACCTAGTGGGAAAAGATGTTGTGTACAGCTTGGAGCTTCTTACAGACCTTGGACTCAATACGAAGGTCAGTGCCTATGAGTACAATGCCGACATTCCGAAAAATCATGTGACATACCAAGAGCCCGGCCCTGGAGCCGAGATAAAGAAGGACCGCGACGTGAGAATAGTAGTATCCAATGGACCGCAAACGGTAGTGGTTCCAAATCTTATTGGGATAGATGTTCATAAGGCCAATATCATAATGGAAGGTAACGGACTGACAAAGGGAACTATCTCCGAAACATATAACAACAGATCAACAGCAGGCGAAATTATAGCCCAGGCACTAGCTCCTGGAACACTGGTGCGGCGAGGCAAGGCCATTGATTTATTGGCAAGCCTAGGCAAACGACCCATAAGATTTGAGATGCCCTATTTAAAAGGCTATTCGGTGCAAGACGCCATCTTGCTCTTGGAACACTCTCAACTTTCACTAGGCCAGGTTAGCTACGTTGAAGAAGACAACTTGCCCAAGGACATCATCATTAGGCACACGCCCCTGTCGGGCTTCCCTGTAGCATCGGGAAGCTTGGTGAATTTGACGGTAAATAGGTCGCATAAGCCGATCACTTATGACAAAGGGTTCCGTCTGTTTAGCTACCACATTGAACCTGGTTTCTTGAGAAAGCATATTAAGTTTCGCATGCAAGCATTTGGCTTTGTCTATGATCTCGTTGATGTGTTTGCAAAACCTGGCCAACGACTTCAGGTGCTATTGCCTTATGGAAATCAAGCCGGTTTTTTTGTATACGAAGATGACAATCTGGTTCTAACTCATTCTTCATCTAACGCCAGGCCCACATTCAGCCCATACTTTGACAAGAAACTCTCTATTGATAGCAAGGAAGGAGAAACATGAAACTCATAGCGCCATCCATACTCTCCGCAGACTTCTCGCGGTTAGGTGAAGAGATTAAGGCCGTTGAACTGGCAGGTGCCGATTGGATACATGTAGATGTCATGGATGGGCATTTCGTACCCAATATTACCATCGGTCCTCTGGTAGCAAAGGCGGCAAGAAAAACGACCGAGCTTCCCCTGGATGTCCACCTTATGATTGAAAACCCGGATCACTATCTTGAGGACTTTGCCAATGCTGGGTGTACGTATCTTACTATTCACCCAGAGGCCTGTTACCATACTCACAGAACGGTCCATGCCATTCGTGACCTGGGTATGAAGCCGGGCGTAGCATTAAATCCTGCAACCCCGCTTTCTGTTGTTGAGTGGGTTATGCCGGATGTGGAACTCATTCTTGTGATGAGTGTAAATCCCGGCTTCGGGGGACAGAAATTTATCCCTCAGACCATAGAGAAGATAAAGGATCTCAAGTCCATGATTCGTTCCAAGGGCCTGGATGTCCTTGTCGAGGTTGATGGTGGCGTGAATGAGGATACTATCAAGTCAGTCTCTGAAGCAGGTGCGGATGCATTTGTGGCAGGTTCAGCCATCTTCAAGAGTCCAGACTATGCCGGGACAATCAAAAGATTTCGTTCTCTTGTTGGAAGCTAGGAGGCTGTCGGAGAATGAGATATTTTTTCCAAGGCCAAGGAAGGCGAAAATTTTAACCGCAGGAATATATTGACATATTTCGAGGATTAAAATTTGAGCCTGACGCAGAGATTGGGAAAAAGAGCCATTCTCGGATAGCCTCCTACTCCTTTTTGAGCTTTAGGGCTGCATCATAGACGGCTTTTTTGGGAAGCCTATGCTTTCTGGCTACCTCCTTCACCAGGTCCGACAAGGAGCAGTTCTTGTCCTGGCGCAAACGCTTTAGGTGACACTGGATGGTCTTCTGGTCAATTTCTTCTTTTCTTCCATGTCCGGCAACCAGTAGTGTACACTCCCCCTTCAAGCTAGAGCGCTGTGACAACTCCTCTGCAATTCCGGTCAATTTATCTCTAAAGATCTCTTCATGAATCTTGGTCAATTCTCTGGCCATGACAGCATCCCGGTCACCCATAATCTTTATCATCGTCTCAATCAGCCCAAGCAGTCTTTTTGGCGATTCATAAAAAACCAATGTCCGTGGCTGATCTTTAAGACTGTCAAGTAATTGAATACGTCTATTGGCCTTCCTAGGGGCAAACCCGACAAAAACAAAGCTATCAGTGGGTAGACCTGATACACTCAATGCGGCAACAGATGCCGAAGCCCCTGGAACGGGTATAACTGGAAGGGCTTCTCGAATAGCCTCCTTTACGAGATAATACCCCGGATCAGAAATCGAAGGCGTGCCGGCATCCGTAACAAGGGCAACAGAGATTCCGGATCTAAGCTTCTGAAGCAATTCAGGGGCACGCTTTTCCTTGTTGTGATCATGAAAAGAAACGAGGGGAGTTGAAATCTTGTAGCGGGCAAGAAGCTTACGAGTTTGGCGAGTATCCTCAGCTGCGATAAGACCAGCTTCGGTTAAGGTTCTGATAGCCCGGAAGGTAATATCTTCCATGTTTCCAATGGGAGTCGCCACCACGAAGAGGGTGCCTGAACAAAGAAAAGGAGGGGAGGCTTTTGCGGGATTTTCAGTAGGCAAGGTCAAAGGCATTCCTAATAATTTCAACTTCTGATTGCCCTGAAACCAATCTGACGGCAACAACGTCAAAGCGTGCGTTGTTGTCCATCTGTCCTGTATTTTTCAGATACTCAAGAGCAACCATTGATATCTTCCGCTGTTTCCGAGGTGTAACAGCAAGCTTGGGATGTCCGAAGCTATCAGTACGTCTTGCCTTCACCTCCACAAAGGCAAGCACACCTTTTTCTTTGGCAATGATATCTATCTCGCCGAGCTTAGAGCGATGATTCAATTCCAAGATCTTATAACCATTCTCTTCCAAGGCTTTTACGGCAAGAGACTCACCAAAGGCCCCGACACTGCCTTTATCGTTGGTCGAACCATTATCCGGACGGTTTCTTGGTTTGCTATACATATTCTTTCACGCGGCGGAAGCTCTTTCGATGAATCCTACAACAACCAAAGTTTCTAATAGCATCACAGTGGGCTTTCGTACCATAGCCTTTGTGTTTTCCAAAACCAAACTCAGGAAAATCTATGTCATAGATTTCCATAATTCGGTCCCTGCTGACCTTTGCCACAATCGATGCCGCCGCTATCGACGAACACCGACTGTCTCCTTGCTTTATCAGTTCTTGAGGTAATATCGATTTGATGGGGAAGGTACCGTCTATAAAGAGATAATCCGGGTGCGGACGAAGATTGTCAACCGCCATGGCCATAGAAACAAGGGTGGCCTGCAGGATGTTGATACTATCAATCTCAAACGGATCAACAATCCCTATACCCACAGAAACAGCATTCTCATAGATCATCCCGAAGAGGTGATTTCGTTTCTTGGGGGTCAATTTCTTGGAGTCGTTCAGACCCTCTAGCTGCACCCTTTCAGGGAGAATAACCGCAGCAGCCAGAACAGGACCAGCCAGTGGACCTCTTCCGGCCTCATCAATACCTGCAAGAAATGAGAATCCCTTCCCGTACGCCCTCTTTTCAAACCCTTCGGGATCGATGCTCATGATTCAGCAACTGCTCACCAGCTATCGAGGTCGCAATTCTTTGATCCTTGCTGCCTTGCCTCTGAGCTTTCTAAGATAATAGAGCCTAGAGCGACGCACACGGCCGAGGCTGACCACTTCAATCGTATCAATACTCGGGGAATTCAACGGAAAGATCCGCTCTACGCCAATTCCATAGGAAATCTTTCTTATGGTAAACGTCGCATTCGTAGTACCTTTACGTTTTCTGATGACAACTCCTTTAAAGACCTGAATTCGTTCTTTCTCTCCCTCTCGAATCTTAACGGAGACACTGACTGTATCACCAGGTCTGAAAGACGGCAGGTCAAAACGGACTTGTTCCTTTTCAATTGCCCTAATTATCTCCATAGCTTCCTCCAATTTATCAGTGTTCAGTTACCAGGAATCATGGGTCAGTATTTCTTTTCTGATACCCGATCCCTGGCTCCTGTCATCAAATCCCTGTTCACTGACCACTGTTAAGTTTCTACCCCTAAAAGTCTATCCAAGACTATAGCTGCAGCACAACGGACTGATAGATGATTATAGGCTGTCGGGCCCATAATAGGGGCAAGGACATAATCAGCCTCTTCAATAAATTCTCGGGTCAGTCCCCACGCTGTTCCAAACAAAAGCAATAATGATTCGCCGGCTTTCAATATCTCGGAAAGCCTATCGCAATCAATATTTTCCCGATGTGCATGTGCGTCAGTAACAACAGTAACAAGCCGCCCTTGGGCGTTATCAGAGACCTCCTTGACTACATCATCAAAAGAGGCGGCAATATTGATCAGCTCCAATGCTTCCTTACGGTCGGGGTTATACTTTCCTCCAGCCCCTTTTGTCCAATGAGACGTAATCCTCTTTATCAGCTCCTGCTGATCTACTAGTGGAGTTACAATGTAGAAAGCCTCTACACCATATGTCTTGGCTGCCCTCGATATATCATGCAGATCAAGGTTGCTAACTGCTGAAGCAATAACATCTCCCGCTTTATTGTAAACGGGATAGTGTATTAACGCCAAAAAGACCCTGTTGTTATCCAGAGCTTTCAAGACATCGCCGAACGTTTTTCTGTGATCGTTTCAATATTCTGACGTAGTTTTTCCAGAAACTCCAGATCCTCTGATGTAAACAGTACATCTTCAAGCAAGTCGCATCTTTTTAAAAGCGTTTGAATTATTGAGGCTTGTCGCCTCCATTTTCTAATAAGGTCATGATTTCCCGACAGCAAGATCTCCGGCACCTCGGCACCCCCAAAAGATTTTGGTCGTGTATACTGCGGGTGCTCCAAAAGGCCTGTTGAAAAGGAATCCTCCTGGGCGGAACATTCATTTCCCAAGGTTCCTGGGATAAGCCGAGTCACTGCATCAATGATAACCATCGCGGCCAACTCACCACCAGTAAGAACATAATCGCCTACGGAAAGCTCTTCATCTATTAACTGCTCACAAATCCGCTCATCAATCCCTTCATAACGTCCACAGATTAAAATAAGCTCTGAACGTCCCGCCGCTAGGCCCCTGGCCAGCCCATGATCGAAGAGACGACCCCGCGGGCTGAGCAAAACAGTACGCCCCCCGGGGTATTTGCCCTTTGCATGTCGAATAGCTTTCGCCAAAGGTTCAGGTTTCATTACCATACCGCACCCGCCCCCATAGGGGCGATCATCTACAGTACGGTGCCGATCAGTAGCAAAGTCTCTAATGTCAATTGTTTCAATCGAAATGAGCCGACTTTCTACAGACCGCTTAACGATGCCTCCTACCTGCAAAGCGGAAAACATCTCAGGAAACAATGTCAGAACCGAAAAATGCATCTACCGTCAATCTTCCAACCCTTCGGGCAGATCAACCTTTATGAACTTCTTCTCCAAATTAATCTCGACCACCACTGAATCGATGGCCGGAATCAGAACCTCCTTTTTGCCGTCTCGAACCACGTAGACATCATTGCTCCCCGTAGGGAGAATCTCTTCAACGTGTCCGAGACACCGCTTGTTCAGAGTAAAAACCTTCAGGCCTATAATCTGGTACCAGTAAAAACTGCCTGGCTCAGTCGGAGGTAACGACGCCTTGTCCACATAAATCTTAGCACCTCTCCACTGCTCGGCCACATCAACAGATTCAATACCTTCCAAGGCAAGCAGAAGCACACCTTTGTGCTGACGGCAAGATACTACAGGAAACTGGCCGGAAGGCCCACCTTCTTGTTTTAGAACCAGCGGCTTGCCGGGCGGAAAAAAATCAACGGAATCTGCGTGGGAGAGCACTTTGAGATGGCCCTTAATCCCATGGGTACCCACTATTTCACCTATAGTGAGGCGATCATCCTCACCCATGGCGGTCTACTCAATGATTTCCAACACAGCCCTTTTCTTCAATTTGGCACAGGCTGCACCCAAAATCGTCCGTATGGCACGCGCGGTACGACCCTGCCTGCCAATGATTTTCCCGAGGTCATCCTTTGCCACCCTCAGTTCAAGGACTGATGTCTGGGCGCCTTCTATTTCAGAAACCTCAACTACATCCGGATAATCGACCAGCGCTTGAGCAATGTGCTTGACCAGATCCTTCATGTTCCGACCTCCTGACAGCATTAAAAGAAAAAAGCGACGCCGACAAAGGCAAGGGTTGGAAAAAAGGAACATCAACTCCTTCGTTTGAGCTTGTGCATCTGCCAATATGGCACGTGAATCCCTCAAAAACAATGACCGTTCTAAGCATCAGGCCCCTTTGAAAAGAAACCTTCCTTTTTCAGCAAATTCCTGACAGTTGTAGTGGGAGTGGCCCCTTTTTTCATCCACGCCTTAATTCTGTCTGGTTTCAGCGTAACAGCCGTTGGCTCTATGAGCGGATCATAAGTCCCTACACGCTCCAGGAACCTCCCGTCTCGAGGGGCATCCTTAGGTGCTACAACAATTCGATAAAAGGGCCTTTTCTTCGTGCCATGTCTGGCTAGTCTAATCTTAACAGACATTTCGATACTACTCCTCCTTTTAAAATGGCAAGCCGACAGATCCAAGGTTACGGTGACCGCCTTTATTCATCTTCTTGATCATCTTTTGTACATTTACATAATTTTTCAGAAGTTGATTAACCTGTTGCACGGTCGTTCCGCTCCCCTTGGCAATCCTTTTTCGTCTGCTTGCATTGATAATTTGGTGGCTACGCCGTTCCTGCGCAGTCATGGAATCAATGATAGCTCCAATACGCACAAACTCTCCTTCGTCCACCTTTAGGTGCTTCATCTGTTTTAGTTTGCCCATGCCGGGAATCATTGACAATATCTCGTCTATAGAACCTATCTTTCTTACTTGAGCCATTTGATCACGGAAATCTTCCAGGGTAAACTGATTTTTCCTGAGCTTTTTCTCCAGTTCTTGCGCTTTTTTCTCATCAACAGTACTTTGAGCCTTCTCAATAAGAGAAAGCATGTCGCCCATTCCAAGTATCCTGGAGGCCATACGATCTGGATGAAAGGGCTCTAAGGCATCCAATTTCTCCCCTACCCCAATAAACTTGATCGGCTTTGAAGTTATTGCCTGAATGGAAATAGCCGCTCCACCCCTGGCATCACCTTCCATCTTCGTAAGAATTACCCCCCCGATATCCAGGGCTTCGTCAAAGGCCTTAGCCATGTTAACAGCATCTTGGCCAGTCATAGCATCCGCCACTAAAAGGATTTCAGAAGGTTGAACAACGCTCTTTATCTGCTTCAGCTCATCCATTAAGAACTCATCAACGTGAAGTCGCCCAGCCGTATCAATCAAAACGGTGTCACAGGATTCATTGCTGGCCTGACTTATGGCCTGGCGGCATATATCCACAGGGTTCAACCCATCAGTCGATGGGAAAACAGGGACATTCAGTTTTTCCCCAAGCTTGGTCAGTTGATCAATAGCCGCGGGACGATAAACATCAGCAGGAACCAGGTAAGGCCTTCTGTGTTGCTCTTTTAGCAAAAACTTGGCCAGCTTGCCCGTCGTAGTAGTCTTTCCTGAACCCTGCAAGCCCACCAACATAACAGAGGCGGGCTTACCAACAAGTCTTAACACTTCATGCTTATCACCCATAAGCAGGGTAAGTTCGTCATTTACAATCTTGACAACTTGCTGTCCTGGTGTCAGGCTAGCCAATACCTCTTGGCCGAGGGCACGCTCTCGGATGGCTGCCAGGAGTTGTTTAACCACCTTGTAATTGACATCTGCTTCAAGCAGGGCTATGCGAACCTCTTTCAGGCCAGCATCAATATTTTTTTCTGTAAGCTTGCCGTGGCCCTTGAGCTTCTTAAAGGCAATATTGAGTTTGTCAGTTAGACTTTCAAACATATGAGCACCTTGTTGAGTATAAATAGTAACATTTAGTATCAAAGAACCGGTATGTCAAGCAAATATTCAGTTCGCAACGACGTGAAAAGCCTTACTGAGCAAGCCCTTACACGCTGGCTTCAAGAACACGACATCCCATCTTATCGGGCAGGACAAATTCTTGGATGGGTATATCATCGAAATGCCAAGACCTTTTTTGAAATGACAGATCTTTCCAAGGATCTAAGACAGTGGCTTTCAAATAAACTGACAATAAGCAGTTTTACCCATGAAAAGATTGAAACATCCGAAGACGGCTCAAAAAAGTACCTTTTTCGCCTCGACGACGGCCATTATGTGGAAAGTGTTTTGATCCCAGAGGTGAAACATTGGACATTGTGTATTTCCAGCCAGGTTGGGTGTTCGATGGGATGCAGGTTTTGTCTTACCGGCAGTAGTGGTTTCATGCGCAATCTGGAACCTAGCGAGATTGTCAACCAGATCTGTGCCGTCAGGGACGATCTGACATCGCCACAGTCACTGACTAACCTCGTCTTCATGGGCATGGGAGAACCTCTTGCCAATTACGACAGCGTCATACATGCCATCCAAATTATTACGGGAAACAATGGTTTGCAGTTTTCCGGGCGACGCGTCACCCTTTCAACAGCCGGGCTTGTCCCAGCCATAGATGCCTTCGGGAAGGATGCCAGGACCAACCTTGCTGTTTCCCTAAACGCAGCGGATAATAAGACCCGAAACCATCTGATGCCTATAAACCAAACCTATCCTATAGAAAAGCTCCTTTCCGCATGCAAGCGATTCCCCCTGCCCCCGAGGCGGATGATCACATTTGAATATGTCCTAATTGCCGGAATCAATGACAGCCCGGAGGACGCAATAAAGCTAGCAAGGCTTTTAAGGCCATTACGAGCAAAGATCAACCTCATCCCATTCAATCCATTTGAGGGGAGTGATTTTAAAAGACCCCAAGAAGCTACAATATTAGGTTTTCAAAAAATCCTTCTAGACAATAATTATACAGTCCTGATACGTCGAAGCAAAGGCCAAGATATAAGCGCTGCCTGCGGGCAACTTCGGGCAAGGGCCCAAGATCAGACATAGACTCGGTTATCGTATTGCTGTTTTACTATAGGGCCAGATATGGTATAGGAGGTTACATGAATATATCCGATATGGGTAAAAGAGCGCGGAACGGCACTAAAAGGGCGGACACGGTTGACCGAGGCACTCTCGAAGTACTCGATTATTCATATGGCACTAAACGTGATATTGAAATCAAGATCGACCAGCCTGAATTCACTTCTTTGTGTCCCATTTCAGGCCTCCCAGATTTCGGATGCATCACTATACGCTATGTGCCAAAAGAGAAGATCGTGGAACTCAAATCGTTAAAATATTATCTTCTCCAATACCGCAATGTGGGTATCTTCTACGAACATGTAGTCAATCAAATTCTAGATGATTTGGCATCTGTACTCAAACCAAAGTTCGCAGAGGTTCTTGGAACCTTTACATCCCGAGGCGGCATCACCACTACTGTGCGAGTAGAATACGGAAAAGAGATGGAATCGTCAAAAGAAAGGGGCTAGAAACTGTGTATACAAAGCAATTAAATTGTGTGGCAGTACTTATTTTGGTTTGTTTCCTAGTCACTGGTTGTGCCACTACACAAAAGATTGCCGACGACATTATGGGAAAAGAGCCTACCTTAAAAAAGAAGATCGCTTTCATGCCCATTTCAAACACAGATTATAAAGAAAAGGATCTCGACAAGTCGGCTACCATAGCACTGAAGGCCTTTGTCGAACGCAGTTGCGACAGTCTGGTCATTACAGAAAGCTCACCCCTTCTCAAGGCCTTAGAGGAAATACCCCAGAGTCCACCAGGCCATATCGACAACCTCGCCCTTGCCGAGGCGGGAAGAATCTACGGGCTTGGCGCAATACTGGAACAACATATTGAAAATATACGGCACTTCACAGACAAACGTGGGATTTGGGGTTTCAGGAAAATTCATACTTTTTTACAGATCTCCTTACGCATAAGAGTATACGATGTCGAGACAACCAGTGTGCTTCTAGATGAAATAATAGAAGATGAAGTGGAAGTACCTCAAGAGACATGGCAAAAAAGCGGTGATGTCTCAAAGCTGAAGAACGAAATAGCACAACCCCTCATTGTCAAGATTGCCAACAGGATGGCAAGTATCGTTTGCCAGCGACTGAGCGAAGTTCCCTGGAAAGGCTACATTACCAGCAGCACGAAGGCGACTGTTAATCTTTCAGCAGGTAAAGACGTGGGGCTCACCATCGGGGATATCTTGGAAGTCTTTGCCATAGGCGAACCAATGAAGGGACCAAGCCAGCATGTCTACTTAGTGCCAGGCCCAAAGATCGGTGAAATCAAGGTTGCAAAAGTATATGAACACCATGCCGAGGCTACCAGTATTTTTGGAGATGACCTTGAAAAGAGCACCTGTGTAAGAGTCAAACCCTAATAAACTGGGTAGCTGTTTACGGGGGTCAGCGGTCAGGGTCCGGAGGCTAGTAAATAAAAACAGTTATGGCACCACTGAACTCTGCCTTTCGCCGGAGTGACTACTTTTTACTAAATCCTCAAATTTGATGAAATCGTAAAGACACCCGAATCCAATGCTTTTCTTGACATTGAGTTATGGCGGCGTTAATATGTATATGTATATAGAAATAAGGAGCACGCTATGAGACGTACAACTGTTATGATACCCGAAGACTTGAAAACCCGTGCTGCCAGGCGGGCAAATACGTCGGGTTTATCCCTGGGTGGGTTCATTCGAGAGTCTCTTGAAAAAGCCTTGAAATCCAATGCTGCCGGGATGCTTGATGATCCGTTTTTGAATGATAATGCCGTATACGAAGACGACTCAACGGTTGATCTGGCACAAAATCATGACATATATTTATATGGAGAGTAACTATGATCTATATTGATACCGGCGCATTCCTGGCCCGTCATCTCTCAAAGGATCAGTATCATCGCCAGGCCAGTACTTTCTGGGATTCAATTCGAAAAAAAAGCGAAACATGCGTGACGAGCAATTTTGTACTGGACGAGACTTTCACTCTGATTGGTCGCCGCGCCGGTTACAATTTTGCAGCTCTAAGGGCAAGAAATATTTATGCTTCTGAATCACTTAAGATCCTCCGTCCAAATCAGGAAGATGAGTTGAAGGCAATCGGTTTTTTCGAAAAATACTCAGATCATCGTCTTAGCTTCACCGATTGTATTTCATTCGTTCTCATGAAGAGCAAAAAGATTAAAAGGGTATTCACCTTTGATCATCATTTTCAGCTGGCAGGTTTCCAAATATATCCAAAAAGGTAGGCTAAGGCTAACATGGCCCGATCCCAGAGCCCAGACGTGAAACCGATTGTAAGGGCGACAGATTTTAAAGTTGAGTTTGGGCTGAATACTGCGGCGAGGTAAGAAGGTCTAAACTGATACAACAAATCACTTGCCAAGGCCCAGCACTCGATAAATGGCTATGGGTTCATCCAAACCCTTGACCGCGATGGCAGAGCCCATCTTCTCTGCGACAACCTGCTCTGATGCTCCCAGGTATGTTGTCTCATTTACTAATATCTCTCCGGCCGAAGCCATCTTTTCCAGACGGGCAGCCATATTCACAGCCATTCCAAAGGCCGTATATTCTCTTTTGCGCAGAGAGCCGAAAACCCCTGTAATCACCTCGCCAGTACAAATACCTATGCCGATATTCAGCTTAAACCCGTTTTTGCTCTGCAGTTCTTTGCCTATTGATTGACTTGTTTTCTGCATCTTAAGGGCCGTTTGAATAGCCCTAATAATATCGTCGTCATGGGAGACAGGGGCCCCATAGATAACCATCATGCAATCGCCTATATGTTTATCTACAGTACCATTATACTGATATGCGATCTCGCCCAGAGGGACAAAATAGTAATCGTTTAAAAACCGAGCAATCTCTTCGGGCGGCGCCTTTTGAGACATCTTGGTAAAGTCTCTGATATCACAAAAAAGAATCGTTACCCGCTGTTTTTTTGGAAGCATAACTATGGGATCATTCTTAACCTCATCGTATATTTGAGCGGAAACAAATTGTCTCAGGCGTTTCTTGACCATAATCTCCTGGATCCTGTTTCTAAGCTCCACATTGTCAAAAGGCTTTGTAAGGAATCCGTCAAGCCCCTCATTTGTTGCACGAATGGCACTTTCCATAGTGGCATAACCCGTAAGGAGTATCCGTGTAACCTCAGGGTTTATGGAACCAATAACAGCAAGTGTTTCCAGTCCGTCTGGTCCAGGCATCTTATAATCCGAAATGACGACACCTATCTCGGAGCAGTGTTTCCTGACTAAGTTTATCCCCTGATTCCCATCCGGAGCTGTGAAGACAGTGTAAGGTTCTTTTTTAAGCGCTCGTTTAAGCGAACGTCGCACTCCCTCTTCATCATCGATAAACAAGAGCCCAGTCATTTCCCCTCCTTTTGGCACTAGTTGAGCAGATTCAGTAACGTTTATCATTGACGACTTCGCAAAAAGTCCATCTGCGGCGTTGCGCTTCATCCCCGCCCTGTTAAATTCTCGCTACGCGAGACGGCAAAGCCGATTTAACAGGGTAAATCATTGCGACGTACGATAAGTACGTCTCATTCCTCAAAACTCGCCGCCTTGCATCTGGAGCTTTTTGCTGTGTCGTCTGTTTGTGGACTTTTTACGAGTCCATCATCATTTTGTGTTTCCCGCCTTCGTAGTGCACATTACTGTCTGCCATACCAAGCAGAACAACTCGAAAGTAATTCCCAATGGCATCTATCATTTCCTGCCGGGTCTTTAACCGGACAACAGAATCCCTAAAGGAACTACAACCAGGAAGACCTTTCACAAACCAGAGAAGGTGGCTCCTCATCATGCATGCCCCCCGAAACTCCCCGAAATGATCTACCATATAATCAATATATCGTAAAATTGTTTGAAGCCGAGAGGATAGGTCCGGCAATCTCGGCTCTTTGCCATCTATCAGATCAAGACTTTGAGAAAAAATCCAGGGATTTCCCTTGGAAGCCCGTCCGATCATCACGGCGTCACAACCAGTACTGCTTTGCATTTTGAGCACATCTTCGGGGCCTAAAATATCACCATTTCCTATGACAGGAATAGAAAGATGGTTTTTAAGTCTGCTGATTAGCGACCAGTCTGCCTTCCCACCAAACCCCTGCACAGCAGTCCTTGGATGTACAGCTACAGCGTCTATCCCGCAATCCTCGGCAATGCGGCTAACCCTCATGGCCTCTTCACCCGAAGGCTCCCACCCTGAACGAATCTTCACTGTAATAGGAATTTCCGTCACTGCTCGGACTTGTCTTAAGATCGCTTCAAGCACCTTTGGCTCACGCATCAAGGCCACTCCAGCCCCTTGCCTGACTACTTTCCGCACAGAACAGCCCAAATTGATATCAAGCAAGTCTGCCCCTTGAGACTCAACGATCCTGGCGGCT
The DNA here is from genome assembly GCA_001751075.1 of Desulfobacterales bacterium S7086C20. Taxonomy (GTDB): domain Bacteria; phylum Desulfobacterota; class Desulfobacteria; order Desulfobacterales. The sequence goes on from MAVP01000001.1 coordinate 34,761, forward strand.
TCTTTCATGATTTCAGGGTCTCTGCCAAATATCTGGACAGAAAGGGGTCGCTCTGAAGGATGACTCCTGAGAAGCTCAAAGCTCTTATGTCCGCCGTAGACAAGCCCATTTGAACTGACCATCTCAGTAACCACGAGGCCACACCCCTGTTCTTTAACCAACCGGCGGAAAGGCAGTTGGGTGATCCCGGCCATTGGAGCCAGGATAAGAGGGTTTTCCAATGTCAAGTCTGCAATTTTCATAAACCGTAATAAAACTTGATAGAACATGAAACCAGCCATTTCAACTAAAAAGGACAAAAAAACTATATATCGGATAACACAACCCTGAATGATACAATATGTTGTATATTCTCCTTGACAAAGAAAACAGCTTGGCATAGTAAAAAGGACCAATGATCTTACTCAGGCTGAAGAAAGGGCTTGGCACGCCTTTAATATTGATAGCTGTTTTTTTATCTACCTTTCTTTTCGTATCCCACCTTGAGGTTTCCAAAATACCACCTACCGATACGCCAATCTCGGTAGCTGAAGCACGCCCCTACGCTAGAGAAATGCCCCTGCCGGGAATCCGGCGCATCCTCGGGGCACAAATCCTGGTTTTTAGATCCACAGACTACGCACAAGTAGAAAGCTCTATCAAGGATCTTGCCACAGCAGGGGTCAACACCCTTATTGTTCGCGCTTTTCAAAACCGGGGAGACAGGATATACCGTTTTGCCAGGCCTCGGTGCAGGGTTGGGGTCTATTTCAAGACAACTCATGCACCAGTAGTAGATCCGGTCTTAAGCCGGATCGTGTCCTTGGCACACCAACACGGATTGCGCGTTTTTGCATGGATGGAAACGCGCAAGATGCCGCTTTTTTTATCCGATCCCGAGGCATCAAGGGCCATCTCATATCGTTTTGAGACCAAGTCTTATGGGTCTATCCCGCAGTGGAGTATCTTTGACAAAGCCGTAGAAAAAAGATTGATTGGCCTTTACCACGATGTGGCCATGTCAGGTGTGGATGGAATTTTAATACAAGATGATCTTGTCATGCGTCAAAACGAGGACTTTAGTTCAAAAGCAGTAACGTTGTTTGAAAAAGAAACCGGTAAACGGTTAAGTCCAAAAAATTTGTACAGCAAGGTCTTTCAAGACAGCGCAGGCCATTGGTGCGTCCCAAACTATTCCGATACCTTCTGGCAATGGGCATGCTGGAAAAATCAAAAACTGATGGATCTTGCCCGGAAACTGATTCTATCAGCAAAGGGAGTAAATCCGGAGATTGAAATCGCCATGAACTTCATGTACGAATCGGTAACAAATCCAAAGAATGCGTTGGCCTGGTTATCTCAGAGTCTTGCTGAGGCTACCAAGCTGCCGATCGATTACTATGCGATTATGGCATACCACAGGCAGATGAGAGAAGAACTTCAACTTAGTGAAGAAGCCACGTATAGCAAAATTGCCCAAATGACTGCTACCATGCTCAAATTGGTTGACAATCCTAACAAGGTTCTGATGAAGGTTCAAATGGCGGACTGGAAAACGCGGAAGCAAATCTCCCCTTATGAGGCAAACCAGGTGTTTAACAAGATCAACAGCCAAGGGAGGGTAAGTCTTGCCTTTATACCTTATTCTCCAACCCTTCCCTTAAATGTCATCGGTCACCATTTTCATTAAGAGACTCCAGGTAGTCATTCCATTCCAGGGGAAGCAAATACTTTTTCTGGTTGTTGCATTCCTTACAGGCGGTAACCACATTTCCTTTTTTGGTTTTACCACCTCGGATAAGGGGTACGATATGGTCCATGGTGAGTGCAGAGGGGGGGGACGATTTACGACAATAATAACAACACCCTTTTGCCAGTTGACGCTTCCACCATTGAGACTGTCTCAGTTCACGGGCCTTATGCCGTTCAACATTGATGGAAGCCTCATCTTGTTCAACATTAAAATAGTCCATCTCCCCCCCCGTTATTGATGAATATTGACGGTCTCGTAAAAAGTCCAAGTTAGCGCTACGCTTCACTGCGTGTCTGCGTTGCGCTGCATTTCGCAATCATTCAACGTACGATAAGTACGCCTCATGATTACAAAATAGCGCCACTGAAGTGGCTTGAGGACAGTATGCACGCCTTGAATTTGAACTTTTTACAAAACCGTCTAAATCTGACTTTTTACGATTTGATGAATATTGACGACTTCGCAAAAAGTCCATCTGCGGCGTTGCGCTTCATCCCCGCCCTGTTAAATTCTCGCTACGCGAGACGGCAAAGCCGATTTAACAGGGTAAATCATTGCGACGTACGATAAGTACGTCTCATTCCTCAAAACTCGCGCGCCTTGCATCTGGAGCTTTTTACTGTGTCGTCTGTTTATAGACTTTTTGCAAGTCCATCAATATTAAAGGCTTTTATCCATAAAGTCCATTTATGGATAGGTACTTGTTCATAACCTGCTTGCAAAGAAAGCAGATTTAACCTATATTAATATCCTTGATGAGAAATGACAACACAGCAACAACAGAAGTCTCGTTCACAGAATTTGACCTTTCTCCGGAAATCTTAAATGGCATAGAAGCTGCCAAGTTTAAGACATGCACACCTATTCAGGCCCTTTCTCTCCCATCGACCTTAAAGGGCAAGGATATCGCCGCCCAAGCACAGACCGGTACCGGCAAAACAGCCGCTTTTCTCATTACAATCCTCCATCGCCTTGAGCAACAAAAACTGCAAGGCCATGGGCCTCATGCATTGATCATTGCTCCAACCCGCGAGCTTGCCCTTCAAATCTGCGATGAGGCCAAACTATTGGGAAGCCATACTAATTTCAAGATACAACCCGTCTTTGGTGGTATCGATTACATAAAACAGCAAACAGCCCTTCGCCAAGGCCCTGATATTGTCGTAGCCACACCGGGCCGTCTTATTGACTATATGAAACAAAAGGTCTTCCGCCCCAAGGGTGTTCATATTCTGGTAATTGACGAAGCAGATAGGCTCTTTGATATGGGCTTTTTGAAGGATCTGCGCTTTATCCTTAGGCGCTTGCCCCCCCGCAACAAGCGCCAGTCCATGCTTTTTTCGGCTACACTTTCTTACGCAGTGATGGAGTTAGCCTACGAACACATGAATGATGCCCAGGAGATCTTTGTAGATCGGAACAAAATTACCGTAAAAGAGATAAACCAGGTACTCTACCATGTTGGGAATAAAGTTAAGCCAAATCTGCTGTTCGGTCTTTTAAAGCGTGAGAAATGGAAAAGAGTGCTTATCTTTGCCAATACCCGCACGGGTGTTGATATGCTTGCTCACAAACTTAGGGGCAACGCATTTCCGGCCATCGGCATTACCGGCACGGTTGATCAGAAAAAGCGCTTGAAGATCATGCAGCGTTTTAAGGCCGGCGAAATCAAGATCCTTGTAGCTACAGACGTAGCTTCTCGGGGTATTCATGTGGATGATATTGATATTGTTATAAATTACGACATCCCGCAAGACCCGGAGGATTATATCCATCGAATCGGGCGAACGGGAAGAGCCGGCAAGACAGGCAAGGCAATTACCCTGGCCTGCGAAACCTACGTATATTACCTGGAGGCTGCGGAAGAGCTGATTCAAGAAAAGATAAACGTAGAATGGCCTGAAGATGATTGGTACGAGAAAGACCGCGCAGGACCCATGCATGTAAGGCGAACCAAGAGATTACCACATCGCCTTCCATCCAAGCACCTCGGCAAAAAAAGACCTTCACGGCGCAGACCTGACCGGCGCCAACCCAAACGATAACGGCTTAATCCGTCCCATTTGTAAGACTCAACCCTATCCCTTCAAGCCATTCGCTGACTGCCTTTTCCACGAACTCATAGTACCTGAAAGAGCCCCCCAACCCTCTTCGTCCGAAAAAGTAATTGATCTCAAGGAAAAAAGGGCTGGAATCTTTCTCGTTGTTGGGAAATAGCAAGTCAAAACCTGCAAGGTTAATCCCTGTCTTCGAACAAAACTCTTCTACCATTGTCCTGCCCCTTGCCTGCAGCTCAGGGGCAAACGAGTAATCGATTACTCCACCCGCCTTGACGTTTGTAAGAAACTGGGAGCTGTTTTGTTGAAAACGCCAGTAACTGTAAAGTCGGCCACCTATGACGACAACACGCAAATCCCTTCCCCCGGTCGGAACATATTCTTGGAGTAAGAAGCCTTTCCGACCACCCCGTTCCATATCCTTGGCCCTTTTCAAACACCGTTCCAAGCTATTATTAGTCTCAAGCAAGAAGACCTCATCTCCCTCACCACCCCAGTCAGACTTAAAGACATATGGAAACTCCAAAGGACTTGACTGTGGATAATCAAAGCGGAAGGAATCAACTGAATCAAAGAGATAGGTCACAGGAAAAGGGGCGCGTATTTCTTGAAATAGTCTTGCCTGACCGAGTTTTCTCGGGAAATCGAAGCGAACATCATAGTTCGGAAATATGTGCAAACAGTGTTTCCGACACATTCCGTAGAGATCTTCACTACATCCTTGAGGAAGGATGATGGCTTCAGCCTTTCTAATGATTGCTTCATCTTTTTCGTCTGGAAACCGACCCGCACACAGGATGTTTTCGTCAGCTACAACATTTGGATGAAATGATAAAATCATCTCAATAACCAAATCCCTTTACGATCTTCTCATCCTTTGTCCAGTTCTTTCGCACCTGAACCCAAAGCCTTAAAAACACCTTACGCCCTACCATTTGCTCGATGTCCTTCCTGGCATACTCTCCAATTTGCTTCAGCATCTTGCCTTTCTTCCCTATAATAATAGGCTTTTGTGACTGTCGCTCCACATAAATAGTAGCATAGATCTCTACCAGATCCTTGTCCACGCGCTCCTTGAAGGATTCCACCACAACAGCCACAGAATAAGGAATCTCATCGCCGGTAAGTCGAAACACCTTTTCTCTAACCACCTCCGCCGCTATGAAGCGTTGGCTTACATCCGTAAGGTTTTCTTCTGGATAATATCTCGGCCCTTCCGGGAGAAGTTTTATCATCTCTGAGACCAGCTCATCAACCTGTATTCCTTGAAGGGCAGAAATCGGGATAATGGCCTCAAAAGGATATGCACTGCGCCACCTGTCGATAAGAGGAAGGACCATTTTCTTCTTTATCAAGTCTACTTTGTTCATGGCGAGAATTACCGGCACCCCCTCCTTTCTTAAGGCCTGAAGGATCATCTCGTCTGGATTTCCACCCTGACCAGCACCATCAATCATCAAGATTGCCAAATCTGCATCTGCCAAAACCTGCATCGCCACTTCAACCATCCGTTTGTTTAAGACCCCTTTTCCACGGTGAATACCCGGTGTGTCTAGAAAGATAAGTTGCGCCTGAGGCAGATGGCAAATGCCCATGATGCGGTTACGCGTGGTCTGGGGTTTTGCCGAGGTAATCGCGATTTTTTGGCCAAGGATTCGGTTTAGAAGGGTCGATTTTCCCACATTGGGCGCACCAATAATAGAAACAAACCCTGACTTAAATGTCGTATCCGTTCTCATATGGTGCGCCATTTTAGTAGGGAGTATCACAAAATGCAATGGTTGGTTGTGGCTGGGGCAGATAAAAGGAAACGTACGAGGCAATGGCGGCACCAAAAGAAAGTGACGTCCTTTTATTTACAACAGACTCTCCAAAAACTTCAAAACCGATTCGTCATCCCATTTCGCCGCCCCGATGTGCTGATATACTATGTGACCTGTGCGGTCGATGATGAAAGTCCTTGGAATTCTTTTGCGCGGCCCAAAAACAGGCGGCACAGCCAACTTATGGAGGTAAATCGGGAGCCTGATTTTCTTGATTGATATATACTTCTGCACCGTCTCTTGGTCCTGATACGATGCTATGATAAATTCAATGTCATCCTTGTCCCTCAAAGACTCATACAATCGCTGGATACTGGACATTTGGGCCTTACAATGGGGACACCAAGTGGCCCAGAAATGGAGAAACACCACTCTGTTTTTGAACTTTGACAAACCTACGTCTTCTCCGTTCAGACGGCGAATGGTCCAGTTATAGTCTGTTTGGTCATACAGCTGAACATCCGAAATATATGGTAATAGGGGTGGTTTTAACTCTTCAGCCGCTTCGGGCTTGACAGGATCTATGAACAAGTGTGTCACAGCCAAGGCTGCAGACAAAAAGAACAAAACAATCCGGCTAGTTGTTTTCATGTTCTACACCTCTTTTATATTAGCTTCTTCGGTCAAAAGGTCCGGACCGTCTGCTTATTCTGGCTTGTACCAGAACTTGACGAGATGTTTGTTATCATTAATCTTGAAGAGACAGATAATTCCGTGCTTGCCTTTCCCTTCAACCGTGAAATTAGCGGCATAAATGCCGCTATAGTCCTTCAGACTCGCAACTTGCTCTTTTCCCGAAGGTGGAATCACTTTAATCTTGCCAATAACCTTAGTAGTGTGTTCCTTAGTGGATTGATTAAAAAACTTCACCATAACGTGGTGAGTATTTCCTTCCGGATCATTCATTTTCATTTCATCCAGACTCATCACTTGAAATTCCGCACGGATCCCATCAACGACAGCCTCGTGGGAAAAAGTGTTCCCCATGGAACCGTGGCCCCCTGATTCGTGGCCAGATTGGGACCCGTGGTCCATTTTCTCCTGGCTGGTTTTCGATCCGTGACCACCGTGTTCACCGGTAGCGTTTGCCATGCTCGCACTTCCAATGCCAAACAGCAGCGCCATTGTTACTGTCAATAACCGTTTCATCATCATTCAATCCTCCATTCTCTTTTCTTGTTTGCTGAATTTGTTACTGGGATTCAAAATCCAGTGTTACAAATGTTTTTCACGTAAAAAAACTACTTCGGTAATTCCCATCCCTTCCAGATTCCGTAGATCGCCGGCACCACGATGAGCGTCAAGATGGTAGCACTCACCATGCCTCCTACCATGGGTGCAGCGATGCGCTTCATGACTTGTGATCCAGCACCATGACTCCACATGATGGGCATGAGTCCTGCCATTATGGCTACCACCGTCATCAATTTGGGCCGTACTCGTAGGGCAGCGCCTTCCTCAATAGCTTCGTAAAGACGCCGTTGATTGAAATCCGTTCCATACTTTGCCTTGAACTTGTTATAGGAAAGATCCAGATAGACCAACATGACGACACCCGTCTCTGCAGCCACGCCGGCCAGGGCTATGAATCCCACACCGACTGCCACACTCATGTTATAGCCCAGGATGTACATGAGCCAAAATCCTCCGGTGAGAGAGAAGGGAACACTCAACATGACGACAAGACTTTCTGTCACGTTTTTGAAATTGAAGAAAAGAAGCAGAAAAATAATCAACAAGGTCATAGGGACAACGATCATCAACCGTTTCTGGGCCCTTACCATGTATTCGTACTGGCCGCTCCAAACCATGCTATAGCCGGCAGGGAGCTTGATTTTATTTCGAACGACTTCCTGAGCATTTTTAACGTAGGTACCCACATCCACACCCTTAATGTCAATAAAGACTAAGGCACTCGTTCGTGCGTTTTCGCTCTTGATGGCAGGGGCTCCCTTAACAATGCGGATATCCGCCAGTTGGGTGATGGGCACCTGGGCGCCCGTAGGGGTGGGGATAAGGATGCGCCGAAGCTTTTCCGGGGTATCCCTTAATTCCGAGCCGTAGCGAACATTCACCGGGTAGCGTTCCAGACCCTCAACTGTCCTTGTTACGTTCATGCCACCAACGGCGCTCATGATGACGTCTTGAACATCCCCTACGGTAAGGCCATACCGTGCGGCCTGATCCCGTTTAATTCGATAGTCCAAAAAATTACCGCTGGTGACCCTTTCCGCATAGACACTCAGGGTGCCTGGCACATCTCTGATTACAGCCTCTACCTGCTCACCAAGATCGCTCAAGACTTGGAGATCTTCTCCCATGAGTTTGATGCCTACAGGTGTTTTTATCCCCGTAGAGAGCATGTCAATTCGGGTTTTGATCGGCATGGTCCAGGCGTTGGTAAGCCCTGGAAACTGAATCGCTTTATCGAGTTCATCCACCAGCTTCTCGATAGTCATGCCTTCTCGCCATTCATTCTCGGGTTTGAGCATGATGGTGGTTTCTATCATGGAAAGAGGTGCCGGATCTGTGGCCGTCTCCGCCCGCCCGATTTTGCCAAATACATGATGTACTTCTGGGAAGGAGCCAATGATGCGATCAGTCTGTTGAAGCAGCTCTTTAGCCTTGGTGATCGAAATCCCAGGCAGTGTGGTGGGCATATAAAGCAGATCCCCTTCGTTTAAAGGTGGCATAAACTCGGAGCCGATCTTTTTCCATGGGATATAGGTTAGGCCCAATACGACTACTGCTAGAAGGATAACGAGCATTTTCATTTTCAGGACCAGCTTGATGATGGGATGGTAAATCCAAATAAGAACGCGATTCACCGGGTTCTTTCCTTCAGGCCGGATCTTGCCCCGGATCAGATAGCCCATTAAAATTGGTACGATTGTAATGGCTAGGACCGAAGAGCCGAGCATTGCATAGGTCTTGGTAAAAGCCAGGGGGCGGAAAAGTCTGCCTTCCTGGGCTTGCAAGGTAAAGACTGGGAGAAAGCTGATGGCGATGATCACCAGCGAGAAGAAAAGGGCCGGCCCCACCTCTTTGGACGCATCTGCAATCAGCTCCCAGTGGGGCTTTTTGCCACCATCGTTCTCGATGTGCTTGTGGGCGTTTTCTATCATGACAATGGCTGCATCCACCATGGCACCAACTGCGATAGCAATGCCTCCCAAGCTCATGATATTTGCGTTGATTCCCTGTCGTTCCATGATAATGAAACTAATGAGAACTGCTACAGGCAGGGTAAAGATAGCCACCAGGGCGCTTCGAAGATGGAGCAAGAAAATGATGCAGACTACCGCCACAATGATACTCTCTTCTATGAGCGTGCCTTTGAGGCTGTCCACCGCTCTTAAGATTAAAGCAGAACGGTCATAGACGGGTTGGATTTTTACGCCTTCGGGGAGCCCCCTTTTGAGTTCTTCCAGCCTTTTCTTGACATTTTGAATCACCTCCAGAGCGTTTTCCCCGTAGCGCATGACGATGATGCCCCCAACCACCTCGCCCGTGCCGTTGTAGTCGGCAATGCCTCGTCTGAGTTCCGGGCCGATCTTAATCGTGGCTACGTTGCGCAGCAATATTGGTGTTCCCCGTTGGTTTACACCTAAGGGAACATTTTCGAGATCCTCTATTCCGGTGATGTATCCCAGTCCACGGACCATAAACTCGGTCTCTCCCATCTCTATCAGTTTGCCGCCTACGTCGTTGTTGCTCCGCTTGATAGCCATCCTTACCTTCTGCAACGAGACGTTGAAGGCCACTAATTTGTTGGGATCAACAATGACCTGATACTGCTTAACGTAGCCGCCAACAGAGGCCACTTCAGCCACACCTGGAACACTGGTAAGCTCGTAGCGCAGAAACCAGTCCTGAATCGATCGCAGCTGTGCCAGATCGTGTTGGTCGCTTTCTAAGATGTACTCATAAACCCAACCAACACCGGTAGCATCCGGGCCCAGGGTCGGGGTGACCCCTTCTGGCAAGCGACTGGAGACGTAATTGAGATATTCAAGCACCCGGCTTCTGGCCCAGTACATGTCCGTGCCATCTTCAAAAATGATATAGACAAAAGAAAGACCGAAGAATGAGTACCCGCGAACTACCTTGGCAAAGGGGACCGCCAGCATGGCCGTAGTGAGGGGATAGGTAACCTGGTCTTCCACCACTTGAGGGGCTTGCCCCGGGAATTCCGTAAAAATGATGACCTGGACATCTGAGAGGTCCGGTATAGCATCCAGGGGGGTGCGGGCCATGGCATAGATCCCGCCCAAGATGACAAACAGCGTCATCAAGATAACCAGGAACTTATTCCTGATGGAATATTCGATAATCCTCTCGATCATTGCTGTGTCCTCGTTTCGGTCACTTATACTGATGGCTACCCTTCACTTCAGGCTCCTCATCCATGGTGATGTCTGACATATCGAAATCATCGTCGATAGTAATGTCAGACATGTCCAAATCATCGTCTTTTATCTTTTCAGTGGATGGCTGGGTAGTACCAGAACGGACTTCCAGCATCTTTTGGATAGCTTCTCGGAGGCGACTTTCCGAATCCAACATAAACTGGGCGGAAACCACGATTTTCTCGCCTTCGCTGAGGCCTTGGAGCACCTGAAATTCATGATCTTTTCCCTCTACACCCAGTTCGACCTCCCGCGGCTGAAACTTGCCCTTCCCCAACGATACGAAGACGACCTTGCGTACGCCGCTGTCTATGACTGCCTCTTGGGGGATGACCAGACTGTCTTTTGCTACAACGGAATTCAGGTAGATATTAGCGTACATGTTCGGCTTGAGTTGATAGCCGGGATTGGCGAACTGCAATCTCAGTTTGGCCGTCCTGGTCTTGGTCTCCAGGTAAGGGTAGATGTAAAGGACCTTTCCATAATAAACTTTGCCAGGGATATAGCTCAGCTCCATCTTCGCCTCCATGCCCTCTCGCACCCATGGCAGCTCGTACTCGTAGATGTCTACGTCAACCCAGACTGTTGAGAGATCGGCGATCTCATATTGGTGGATTCCTGCCTTGACATAGTGCCCTGTAAAGGCGATTTTTTTGATAACGACGCCTGAAGCCGGAGAGTGGATGGTAACTGTTTTCCGCGTTTTCCTGGTTCGTTCGATTTTTTTGATCTGTTTTTCAGTCACATCCCAATAGCGCAATCGGGTACGGGAGGCATTAAGGAGCCGTTCAGCGCCTTCACGAATACTAGGATACGTGCTGGCAGATAGACTGGCATGTTGCTGAAGCGCCAATAGGTATTCCTCCTGTGCTGTCAAAAGCTCTGGGCTGTAAATGTCAAATAGAGGTTGTCCCTTTTTCACCTTGGTACCAACGAAATCCACATAGAGTTTTTCAATCCATCCGTTGAATTTGGTGTTTACAGTATAGATTTTGGTCTCGTCGTAGGTGACGTTGCCGAAGGCTCTAATGTGTTTTACGAGGGGTTTTCGCGTAACCTTGGCAAGACGGACTCCCATGTTCTGGATGGTTATAGGGTCGATACGGATAGTGGAAGAGGGGTCTTTTTCTTCGCCTGCTTCCTCATAAACAGGTACCAGGTCCATGCCCATGGGCGATTTTCCCGGTTCGTTGCGGATATAAGTAGGGTCCATGGGGGCCGCCCAGTACTTGATCTTTTTCCCTGTCTTGGGGTCGACCATGCCTGCCTTGAGATTTTTTTCAGCAGCCATGACGACTGTGGTTGCAAAGCCGTTTTCTTTTAATAGTTCGGCCCTGTAGGTCGGCTGAAACACTAAAACAACTGCCAGGACAATCAGACCAGTTAGCCCCGAGGCTGCCATCAGTATGACGAGACGCTTCATATCGCTTCACCTACCTTTAGGAGATTTTTTGCCAGGCTTTCCGTGTGAACCTTGTCCACGGCCTTTTCGAGAATCTGTTTTTGTCTTCTACTCCAAGCTGTTTCATCTCTCGGAGTTCGCAGTTTTAGGGCACCGCCAAGCACTTCTTCCAGTTCCGCCCGCTTTTGGTATACCTGGAACAAGTAGCGTTCTGCCCGCAATTCGAGGCGAAGAAGGCGAATTTGTGCGTTGATCATGGTATTGAACTCCACCTTGCCCACCTCGTAGGCTGTCAGGGAAGAACGGGCCCACTGTTCAGCTTGGACCATCAAGGCATCCGCGTAAAGCCGGTAGTTTTTCTGGGTGTTCGTAATCTCGGTGGCAATCGCATCTACACGATGGGGCAGGGTTTCGGCCAGGTTGCGATAGGCTTTTAGAGCAGCCTCATGTTTCTTCTTGGATGCAGCGAATTTCTTGTCTTGGCGGTTTTTCTGCCACAGTGGAATCTTAAATACCACAGAGCCGGACACAAAGTCGGCTCGATCTTGGCCTGTTTCAGTGTCTTCCCGCTGACCATAGGCTACCTTGAAGTCCATGTCAGGCCAGTAGTCTTTCTCGGCCAGTTTGATCTCAACAGTAGCTCGATCTATGGAAGCTAGTCTTACTTTCAACCAAGGGTTATCTTTGAGAACCTGTTTTTGAAGCAAGTCCACTTCAAGATCGAGAGCCGGGTAAACAGGACGTTCCGGCGCCTTTACAGAGGAGAAACTCTCTCGGTTCAGCAGGGCGTTGATGCGATCTTCAAGGGTACGGCGTTTTTTCTCCAACACGATTTTTTCATCAAGAAGCTTGCTCAACTCCACTTGGGCCTGAAGAACGTCCTGTTGAAGACCGACACCGGACGCGTATCGAGTCTCGGCAACTCTCAGCAGCTGACCGACCATTTCCATCAGGCGACCGTTGATCTCAAGCCCTTTTTTTATTAACCCCAGCTCGTAGTATGTAGTGGCGATTTTCTTGGCTAGTTCGAGCTTTTTCGCTTTCAACAGGGCTATCTGGCGAGTTGCCTCGAGACCTTGCCGTTGGGACCGGAGATCCAGTTTGCCAAACCATGGAACCTTCTGAGCGACAAAAACCTGTTTCTGGGTCATAGCCTCTTGATTAAAATCAAAGGAATCGGTAGGCAAGTTTAGCACAGCGAATCCCAAGCGCAAATCTTCTAGAGAACCGGCGAAAGGAATCAGTTCCTTGGATGCCTCCACCTGGGCCTGAAGGCTTTGGATGTCTTGGTTCTGTTCCAAACCTTCATCAATTATTGCCGCCAGGGGTGGTGGCGCCCAAATGACGGTTTCGCCCTGCACACTGCCAGGAAGCATGGCCGGCAGAATCAGAATGCTTACTAACAATAAACGGTTCATTTTAGACCTCGCTTCTTTATCTAATGAGAGGCTTCTCCTTTCTCTTTAGCTAATAATGTGCCGATTTTTCGGACCCACTACTAACTATACCAATTTGCTCGACTATATGTTTTAACAGCATCTTAAAAGAATCCAGTTGATTGCGGCTGTGTAGGGAAATGTGGATAAAAAGTATTCAGTTTATAGTTTCACAAGTATCCGGCTGGATAAAAAGTATACACCGACCCAACGATTTCCTCAAGCTTTCTTCTACAAAAGTCGATACGGAGCTGTTCTCTTGGCCCACTCGCTTGCCGGATAGTCGGACCGGAGCTTTTCATAGGCTTCCTTCAGATTCACATTGAAATCCGCTGCTTCGGGTTTCGCGTCGGAAGGCAAACGCACAGGTACCACATGATCCTGGATGAACTTGATGACTTCGGGGTTCGGATACGTAACTGTATCCATCTGCTGACAGCCAATTCATTTAGGGTTATGGAAGTCGAGAAACACGGGTTTGTGATCGCCTTGAGCCCGATAGATTGCTGCGCCTAGATTAGTTTCCTATTCAATCCTGTTTACCATTTTTACGCCTCCCTGCTTTATGGTCTAACAAAGGACTGGATAGCACTTAGTTCTTCTTCAGGGAGATTAATATAGTTGGCGCGCTAGTAAATAGGGTAAACCATGTATTTTGCGAAAGAACGTACTGTACTTTCGCAGGAGAGACTTCAGGTATCAAGTTCACCAAGAACGAGTAAGGGTTAGGTCTGGGTCAGCTGCATGGAGGGTGGCCTCATTCCTTGGTCAGAGTTTCCTGAAGGCATAAGCTTGCCAGAAATGCAATGAGGCCGCAGACAAAAAGAACAAGAAAGGCCTGCTTGTAGCCAGCCAAAGTGAAAGCATCTTCCACGCGGCCGTGGCTTTCAAGGATATATCCAAGCAAGGGTTGAAATACGGCCCCTCCAGCAAAAGGGAAGATGTTGACCAAGCCGGTGGATGTCCCTGCTATTTGGACGGGAAACAGTTCCTTTGTGGTCGTAAAGCCGATCACTACGATGGCGCTGGAAAAGATGCCGAAGCCAAAGCATATGCAGTAAAGGCCGAAATGGGACAGTTCATCCGTGTAGAAGGCCAGCAGAGCAGTAAGGCAAAACAAGAAGAAGCTCGACACTATCAGCACCGGCTTTCGCCCTTTAAAAATCCGGTTGGATAAGAAACTGAGCAGTGGACTTCCCACGATCATGCCCACAGCCAACATGGAAAGGATCTGGCCCGCCTGAGCTTTTGTGAGGCCGTATACCTGCATGAGATATGGCCCCCCCCAGAGCCCGCCGAAGGAGAAAAAGACCCCACAGTCAAAGAAGAACCAGATTGCAACAGGCCAAAACCGCGGATACGTTAGTACTCTTTTCATGCCTTCCCACAGCCCAATGTTCTGAGGAGAGGGTCCAGAAGACTCTGAAGGAGAAGGCCATCCCAGGTCAGCAGGCCGATCCCGCACAAACAGCCATACCAGGATCGCCAACAGCAGGGTAACAATACCGACAGCTACAAAAGAAAAGCGCCAACCTATCATGGTGCTGATCAAGGCCAAGGGAGTGGCTGCAGCCAGAGTACCGACACCTCCCATGGCCATGAGAATGCCGGTCATGGTGGCAAATTCCCTCACTCGAAACCATTCTGCCAGTACCTTCATGGTTGGCACGAAGAGCATGGAAACACCTAACCCCACCAGGGTACGTCCAATGATTGCCCACAAGAGTGAAGGTGCGAGTCCCAACAGGAGGGACCCCGCAAAAGCCAAAGTAAAAAACAACGTAATAGTTCGCCGAGGCCCCCAGGAATCGGAAAGAAGGCCGGCGGGCAACTGCATGATTGCATAAGGATAGAAATAGGCTGAGCCCAGAAGACCAAGCATGGCGCCTCCAGCCTGGAGATCATGCATCATATCCACAGCTACTACTGCCGGGCAGAGGCGGTGGAAATAGACCAGAATATAACTCGCTGCGAGAACCCAAAAAATGAGCCAGCGATAGCGAAGGGCTTTGTGCAAAAGTTCGGACATTGTGCTATCCGCGTTCCTGGTTTTGGTTTCCGATGGGTATTGAGATTTTATGTCGCTGGTTTTCATTGGGAGAGATGCCAGCTTGACAAAGGACCTCCATTTATGGATGGCAACACTAGGCTAAGCCTCCTTCCCGGATTGTCCCCAGAAGGGTGATAGCGATCTCAGTCGTTCGATAATCGGAGGTAGCTTTTCTATGATAAAATCGATTTCTTCTTCGGTGTTATACACACTCAGGCTAAAGCGAATAGAACCGTGTGCCGCGGTAAAAGGTACGCCCATAGCTCGAAGCACATGAGATGGCTCCAATGAACCTGACGTACATGCCGAACCTGAAGATGCGCTAATACCGAACTCGTTCATCATCAGCAGGATCGCCTCACCTTCCACATACTCAAAACTGATATTGGTCGTATTAGGAAGGCGATTATCACGATCTCCGTTAACCAAGGCGTTAGGAATCTCCTTCAGGATTTGTCTTTCTAGTTTATCTCTCAGGTATTTTACGTGCTCGTTTTGCCCCTTCAAGTGCTCCACGGCCAATTCACAGGCCTTTCCCAGTCCAATGATTGACGCGACATTTTCGGTCCCACCCCTTCGTCCTCCTTCTTGATGTCCTCCCATCAGAAGCGGAGAAAACTTAGTCCCTTTCCGGACATAAAGCGCACCAATTCCCTTCGGCCCGTGGATTTTGTGCCCTGAAAGAGAAAGCATGTCGACGGGCACTTCTCGGACATCCACTGGGATCTTTCCCACAGCCTGCACCGCATCCGAGTGGAAAACAATGCCTCTATCTCGTGCCATCTCAGCGATCTCTCCAACAGGGAACACAACTCCAGTTTCGTTATTGGCCCACATGATGCTGATAATGGCAGTATCGTCTGAAAGGCTTTTCTGTAGATACTCCAAGCCCAGTCTCCCTTGCCGGTCCACTGGCAGAAAGGTCACCCGATATCCGCGCTTACTAAGATACTCACCAAGATTTTTGACTGCGGGATGCTCAACGCGCGTAGTAACAATATGTTTCTTTCCAGGATTTGACTCTATTGCCGCTTTGATGGCCGTGTTATCGCTTTCTGTTCCACAACTTGTAAATATTATCTCATCTGGTGTCGCGCCGACGAGGTCAGCTACTTTTTCCCTGGCCTCTGTCAATTTAACGGCTACCTGACCACCAAAACTGTGCATGCTCGATGGATTCCCATAAAGATCATGAAAATAGGGAAGCATCTCTTCTAAGACCTCAGACGCAACCTGAGTAGTGGCATTGTTGTCGGTGTAGATGACTTTCATTATTGTATCTCCTCTACAACCAGTTCTGGTGTAACCAGATCACGCAACTTAGACTCTACATAGTGCTTAAGCGTGACCTCTGAGGCGGCACAAGTGGCACACGTTCCATGCAGCCGCACAAAAACAGTGTTCCCGTCCACGTCGACGAGATCTATATCACCTCCGTCCTTCTTCAGAGAAGGCTTGATCTCTCGTTCCAAGGTTTCTTCGATGAGTTTGATCTTTTGGATATTAGTCAAGCCTGTTGGCTTATGCTGTACGACATGAGACTTACCATGGACTTGATCAATAATTTCCTGGATTCTCTCGTGACAACTTTCGCACCCGCCTCCAGCCTTGGTGTAATCGGTTACATCTTCCACAGTCATCAGGTTGTCTTCACGCACGACCCGCTCGATTTCCACGTCAGTAATTCCAAAACATTCACAGACAACGTTACCTTCAATCTTTTTCTCAGGCCGGCCATGATAATGCGCAATCGCCTTTTCTAAGGCGTCTCGTCCCATAACGGAACAATGCATTTTTTCTTTTGGAAGTCCACCAAGGTAATCGGCAATATCTTGGTTGGTAATCTTCTCGGCATCCTCTAAGGTCATTCCCTTGACCATTTCTGTCAGTGCAGATGAAGAAGCGATGGCACTGGCACATCCAAACGTCTGAAATTTGACGTCCTTGATTCGCTTCTGCTCATCAACTTTGAACGTTAGCTTTAAGGCATCACCACAAGCAAGCGAACCTACCTCGCCCACCCCGTCAGGATCGTCGACTTCGCCGACGTTTCGAGGATTCAAAAAGTGCTCTTTCACCTCGTCTGTATAATCCCACATTGTCTGTTTCTCCTTCTAATATGAACGTGGACTAGTTATCTTCTGCTCAGAGCCAATCAACGTACCATTCTCTGAGTTTGTCTTCCATAGGCCCTACTCAATATCATAAGTATTTCTCCAATAAAAGGGACTTGGCCTTCTTCACCCATTGAACAGATCGGTGCTTATGTAACGTTCACCGGTGCTGGGAATCACGACTACGATTTGTTTTCCAGTATTTTCAGAGCGCTTTGCGACTTCCAGAGCAGCCCATACCGCTGCCCCCGAAGATATTCCGCACAGGATCCCCTCTTGCTTTGACAGCTGCCTTGCTGTGCTAAATGCGTTCTCGTTGGTTACTTTGACAACATCGTCAATAATATTGACGTTCAGGATATCGGGAACAAAACCTGCCCCGATCCCTTGTATTTTGTGGGGGCCCGGGTTTCCCCCGGAAAGCACAGGGGAATCTTGTGGTTCGACTGCGATGGCTTTGAAGGAAGGTTTACGTTCCTTGATAACTTCCGACACTCCTGTAATGGTCCCTCCAGTCCCGACACCCGCAACCAAGATGTCCACTGCGCCGTCAGTATCACGCCAGATTTCTTCAGCAGTGGTCTCACGGTGTATTTGTGGATTGGCTGGATTCTTGAACTGGTCAGGCATATACGCCCCCTTGGTTTTCGACAGGATCTCTTGTGCTTTCAAAATGGCCCCTTTCATTCCCTCGCTACCGGGAGTTAACACCACTTCTGCTCCCAGGTGTTTTAACAGCTTCCTTCTTTCAACACTCATAGTATCAGGCATGGTTAGGCAAAGCTTATAACCTTTAGCGGCGCAAACAAAGGCCAATGCAATTCCTGTATTACCACTCGTTGGCTCCACAATCAGCGTGTCAGAAGTGATAAGCCCCTCACGTTCTGCGGCTCCAATCATTGCAACGCCTATGCGATCTTTCACACTGCCAACGGGATTGAAGAACTCCAGTTTAGCAAGTATGTCGGCCTCGATCCCCTTGGTCATATTATTCAACCTGACCATGGGCGTATTCCCGATGGTCGTCTCGATATCAGAAAAAATCTTACTCATAATATCCACCTGCTCGGTATGTTACATGCCATGGCAGTTCTAAAGAAAGAATTCAAAACAGCTATCAAGCTACTTAAAGATTAACCGAGGTGCCTCTAAGAAGACCTTCGTACCCGGAGGGACCGGTTCTGTTATCCAGACGTTGCCGCCGATTACGGAGCGTGCTCCAATGACGGCCTTTTCACCCAAAATAGTCGCCCCTGCGTAAATGATGACATCATCTTCGACAGTCGGATGCCGTTTCTTTTCCCTCAGGTTCTCGACAGCTTTTTGGGAAAGCGACAAAGCCCCCAAAGTGACTCCCTGGTATAGCCTCACATTCTTGCCAATCACCGCTGTCTCCCCAATCACGATGCCCGTGCCGTGATCGATGAAAAAGCTTTCTCCGATTTGGGCGCCCGGATGAATATCAATTCCTGTAATGCTGTGAGCATATTCCGTCATAATCCGAGGAAGTAAGGGGATCTTTCGTACAAACAGTTGGTGGGCTATCCGATAGACCATGATGGCAAAGATTCCTGGATAGCTGAAAACAATCTCGTCGTAACTCTTGGCCGCAGGATCTCCATCGTATGCAGCGCGCACATCGGTACCCAAGACCTTGCGCATCTCAGGAATAGCCCCTAAGAATCTTAGAGCCTCTTCGTAACCAAGCCCGACACACTCGATACAGGGTTGATCATAACGAAGGCATTCATGTCGAAGGCTATGAGTGATCTGTTGGGAAACAATCTGGGACAGGGCATCAACGGACTGGCCCATTTGGTATTTTAGATTAGTATAATCGATGTTTTCTTTGCTGAAGTATCCCGGGAAAAGAAGTTCTCGTAGTCGTTTTACTATTTCAATAACCGCCTTTCGAGAAGGGATCAATTCGGCATGGATGTGCTTAAAACACGCCTCGTCATGACAGCTTTCCACGATATCATCGATAATGCGTGGCAGTTGTTCTCTAAAGTCCGTGCGGGTTTTGAATCCGGCCTTGCATACTTCCACAGGGTTCTTCGAGTTTTGGGTTTGTGTCATGACATTGGTCCCCTGCAAGAAAATGAACTTCGAAGCAAGCGTCCTATTAATCCTCGCATATTCGGAATATAGTCCTTCTTATTACTACGGCAATTAATTACCTTGATGTTGTCATTCCGGAGAAAGCCGGGCACGTAGTGTGATGTTTTGGCGCAACAGTTAGCGCTATCCAGGCAGATACTGGATGCCGGATCAAGTCCGGCATGACAGGATGGGTATATTTTGTTGCCTGGTTAATAACTGGGGTATATTTTTTCTTTCCTTTTACAGTCTCACCGGAGTTTAATCCAACGTGAACAAGTTCATGTCCGGCGTTTTGGAAATTATTTGCCGGCTCGGTATATTCTGAATCCTCAAATAGATCTGCTATAATATAGGAAAGCCTGTCTAATCTGGCATCCTTTCTATATTCGCCCTTAGTTGTGCGACCTGCAGACCGAGGGAAACACACTGTTTGCCTTCAACACATTGATCAGCTTCTTGTAGTTCCAAATGTGTCTTGAGTTCGTGTTCCCCCTTTTTTAAATCCACAACCCATGCCTTTTTTGCCTCGTCATACTCAACGTCCACATCGATGCCGCATTCACCAATGTCAGGGTAGATCTCTCTGATTTTCTCACACAGTTGTTTTTTGTCATACATCGTCTTGTCCTCCTTTTCTTAGGATGGTTATCACGCTTTTCACTTTGCCCTTCCTTTTTGGACGGACACCGGCTTTCAGATATCCCGTCGGAGTCAAGGAGTTCGTGAATTGGAAACTTACGCCAGTGCCCATCAATTAGTTTGCTGTTTATGGATGGGCACTAGCTAAGGGCTGATTGCTCCACATGTAGACTAATATAGTTTACGCAACAGTAAATAGGGTAAATCCTGTATTTTGCGAAAGAACATACTGTATTTTTGCATGAGAGACTTCAGGCTGAAAAATTCTCTGGGATACCTCTACCGTACTGCTCATCCTATCGAAGGCAACCCTTGAGCTAATTGAACCCGCAAAAACTCGATTTCTAGATTACTACTCGTTGCCATCTTCAGAATAATCTCTGTGGAACCCTTGGAATACGATTTCTCCTTTCGGGTTAAAGGTAACCTCATACGAGAAGGGTCTTCTCCCCTGGATGCCCCCAAAACGCAAATCGAAGAATGTAACTCGATGCCGACCATTGCGACTCGCCTCGTATCTAACCACCGGGAATCGCGCAAACCAGAAGAACGTCTTGACACCTTCCAAGACCAGAGCCTGTTTCACCCAAGAAGATTTGTCAAGCATATGCCAGGATTTATAGGAGAGCTCTTTTGTCGGCTGATACTGTGCCCAGACTTTGCTCAACAGACTACTCTTGGAGTTGGCAGCACGTTCATACTTTCCGACCAGGTTGACCAATCCTCTGTGGATAGTGTCCGTTGTGACAATATAATTCGCCCAGTGAAAAGGGGAGAGGGGCTGTGGGAGAGATGCAATGTTCTTGGCCTTCAGCTCGTGCTCACTAGCATAGCTCTTTGCCAAGGACAAAGCCCAGAAGTGATTGCCGGCACACAAGAGGATGTACGAGGTTGCCAAAGCTGCCGATAGCCTCGCAAGCATCTTACTCTTGTTTCTCCAAATCTGCATGGCGAGTAGGGAGAGCAGAAACACGCCGGTTAAGAACAAGTCGATGATGAAGACCCAATCTAGCGTGAAGCGTTCCCAGGACAATGGGCTCAATATCATCGTACCATAGGACGTGAGAAGATCGAGAAAGGTGTGAACCAAAATCTCTACCAACCAGATCAGGAAAAAGGTCCAGTACCTGTTCTTTCCTGAGATCTTCTTAAACAGCCACGCAAAAAAGAGAGAAAATGGAACCACCAGAAAGAGTGAGTTGGTAATTCCTCGATGATACATCAGGGTGAATTCAGTTCCGAAAAAAGGTTCCAAGAGGCCGTCTACATCCGGGAACACCGAGGCCAACACGCCGGCAGCCACACCCCACTTCCCAGTGTCTCCGGTCAAGCCTGTCTTGGCAACGACGTATCCAGCAAGAGCATGGGTGACTGTATCCATGTCAGACGATATAATCCCTTATCTAGATGACCCTGGGGATCAGCCAAAATATAACACTTTTTCTATTCACAATTCTTCTTGACAGTTTCCGTTGTAGCATTAAATTAAGTATAGTTCAAATTCGATATCTCTTGAGGTTATTGGGTGGGTTAGTGGTTGGGGTGTCTATGTTGGGTATTTCGCTCTGGGTTGGGGATTTGGGAACTCCGGAATTACTGAAGATATACGAATGAGAGACTACAAACTTGCCGTTATTAATATCCTGACCTTTCTGGTTTTTTCCAATATTGCCTTCTTTTTCATGTATCCCATTTATCTCTCCGCTGTGGATGTTTCTAAAACGGGCATCGGCTTGATCATGGGCATATTCTCTGTAGCTTCTTTTATGGTGAGGCCCATTGCCGGCAAGTCGATTGATCGCGTAGGGGAAAAACCAGTACTCGTGTCCGGCCTTTTGCTAATATTTGTTTGCTCCCTTCTCTATCATGTAGTTCATGGAATGGTAAGTGCCATATATGTTCTTCGAATTGTCCACGGCATTGGCTTTTCCGGCTTCATTGCTGCGACTTTTTCAACCATTGCCAAATTCACCCCACATGAGATAAGGGGACGTGCTTTCAGTCTCAACGGCGCTACGATGCTTGCAGCCTTGGGATTTGTCCCTTTGGCTGGTGAACATCTCATGGATGCATTCGGACATCCGGTTATCTTTCATGGCGGGGCGGCTACAGCTCTTTTGGGCTTTAGCCTGCTTGTCTTAACGAGGAAATGGGAAAAGATCTCTGGAAGTGTTGGACCAAAGGTCAGTTACGTGAAGATCTTAAAAAATCGCTCATTTTTCTTTGTCCTAGTGGCCATGATTCTCTTTGTTAATTCTCAAGCCACTGTACTAAACTATTTTCTTCTTTACGCAAAGACCATCGGAATCAGCGGAGGCCTGTTTCTAGGCATAGCCTTAGGTTTGGCCGTGGCTATAAGGCTTTTTGGGGGCGCCGTCCTTGACAGATACAGTAAACTGTTGATCATTCGGATTTGCTTCGTTTCATTCGGGCTCGGTATCATGCTGATTTACAAGCTTGATTCGACTTTCTTCTATGTTCTTTCCTTTATTTTGTATGGGGCAGGATTGGGATATGTTTTCCCCGCATTAAATGCCTTGGGAGCAGAACAAGGTTCGGTAGAGCAAAAGGCAGGCATGATGAGTATGCTCACTATGGCTATCGATGGAGGGTTCATTCTGGGAAGCGTTTTTTCAGGAGGGCTTTCTGATATCATAGGCCTTTCAAACACCTTTGTCTTTGCCGGCGCAGTCTCCTTATTGGGAGTCGCCGTTACATCTTTTGCACCTATCAGAGAACATGCTTTGAAATATCAGTCAGCACCTGAAATTTAACCGGGGCCTCTTAAGATCCACCTTCCGGGAATTTTATTGACAAAAGAACAAAAAAGCCATAATTTACTAGGTTTCAATTGATGAATGGGAGAGTAACCTTTGAAAAGAGGGTTTATAAGGATAAACAGGGATTTGTGCAAGGGGTGTGGCCTTTGCATCACTGCATGTCCTAAGCAGAGCATCAAGATGAGCGAAAGCCTTAACATCAAGGGCTATCATCCCGCCGAATACACTGAAGACGAAAAGAGCGAAGATCGCACATGCACAGGCTGCGCTTTGTGTGCAATAATGTGCCCTGATGTAGCCATTGAGGTGTTCCGTGGATAAGAAATTGATGCGTGGAAGCCATGTGATAGCAGAGGCGGCAACGCTGGCCGGGTGCCGTTTTTATGCGGGCTATCCCATTACGCCTCAAAATGAGCTGCCCGAATATATGTCCGGACGTTTTGCTAAACTGGAAGATGCAACTTTTATTCAGGCAGAAAGCGAATTGGCTGCTATCAACATCCTGATGGGGGCAAGCATGACAGGCGCACGGGTTATGACGTCGTCTTCCAGCCCTGGGATAAGCCTGAAACAAGAAGGCATCTCTTACATGGCCGGCATGGAGCTACCGGCCGTAATAGTCAACATCATGCGCGGGGGACCGGGCCTCGGAAACATTGCCCCCAGCCAGCAGGACTATTTCCAGGCCACCAGGGGTGGGGGTCATGGGGGATATCGGACCATCGTGCTGGCTCCATACTCGGGACAGGAACTGGTGACATTAACCATGAAGGCCTTTGATCTGGCTGACACCTACCGTATGCCCGTGGTCTTACTTGGTGATGGGCTTATAGGCCAGATGATGGAACCGGTCACATTTCCGGAACCAGTAGACCCGGCCACCCTTCCTAAAAAGGAGTGGACTCTTTCCGGCGCCAAAGGCAGGGACAGTCGTCTCATCGCCTCGTTGTTGCTCGATCCTGTCAAGATGGAACAGCACAACTGGAAACTTGCCAGAAAATACGAAACTATCTCTCAGCGTGAAACTGCTTATGAACCATATCTTCTGGATGATGCCACGCTGGCGGTTGTGGCTTTCGGCACGGCAGCTCGCATCGCAAAGGGAGCTGTCAATCGCGCAAGAAAAGAGGGAATTAAGGCAGGCCTTTTTCGTCCAATTACATTGTGGCCTTTTCCTGAAACGGAATTAAAAACACTTGCGGGAAAGGTAAAGCACATACTCGTGTTCGAGATGAATCTCGGACAAATGCTTGAAGACGTAAGGCTGAGTGTCGGGACAGAGGCGGCAATCCATTTCCATGGCCGGCCTGGCGGGATCATATCAACACCACAAGAGATTGCAGATGTAATAATCAAGCTTGCGTATAGGCACGAGCTGGATTAGCCTGCATTGTGATTAGCGTTCAAGCCACGTTATATAAGATCGCGAAGTAATTTTATTGAGGAAATTGTATGGTCAAGCAGGTATTCAAAAAACCGGAATCACTGAAGGAAAACATTTATCATTATTGCCCTGGATGCGGTCACAGTATTATCCACAGACTTATAGCCGAGGTAATTGATGAGTTTGGAATCCGTGAAAAGACCATTGGCGTTCCTCCGGCCGGGTGCGCTGTTTTAGCCTACAACTACCTTGATGTCGATATGGGGGAAGCCCCCCATGGTCGCGCCGTTGCCGTAGCTACCGGGATAAAGCGCGCGCGGCCGGATTTTGTCGTATTTACTTACCAGGGTGATGGAGACATTGCCGCCATCGGAACGGCGGAGACAATCCATGCAGCTAACCGGGGAGAACGCCTGACTGTGATTTTTGTAAATAACGGTGTCTACGGCATGACAGGCGGTCAGATGGCCCCTACCACCTTGCTGGGGCAAATTACTACCACAACACCAGGGGGCAGGGTAGGACTGCGTGACGGCTATCCTTTGGATCTAAGCCAGATGCTGGCCGTCGCGGCAGGAAGTGTCTATGTGGAAAGGACCTCGGTAACATCACCAAAGAATGTCATCAAAACCAAGAAGGCCATCAAGAAGGCCTTTCAGGTGCAGATGGATGACCTTGGTTTTTCTCTCGTGGAAATCTTGTCTCCATGCCCCACGAACTGGAAACTTTCCTCTGTGGATTCCTGCAAGAGGATTAACGAAGAGGTAGTCAAAAATTATCCGCTTAAGGTTATAAAGGATACGACTCAAACGAATGGCTAAGAGTCAGCCATGCAGACACGAAACAAGGACTAATATTTTTTAGTGTCTTCGTAGCGAAGCTCGTTTACATGATGACAATAACAAAGACCATATTTTCCGGGTTTGGAGGACAAGGCGTCCTAATGATGGGTTATGTCCTGGCAACATCGGGTATGCATGAAGACAAGCATGTCGCCTATCTCCCAGCCTATGGGGCGGAGGTTCGCGGTGGCACGGCCAACTGCACCATCACAATCAGCAATGAGCCCATCGCCTCTCCTGTTGCATCTTTTCCTGACTTTGCGGTACTTATGAATACCCCTTCTGTTCTTCGATTTGAGGGAAAAGTCAAGGCCGGCGGCGTGGTTTTTTTAAACAAAGATCTCGTGGATGTAATGCCAAAGCGCAGCGATATAGAAGTAGTGCAAGTGCCGGTTAACAGTATTGCCCAAAATCTCGGCAACCCACGTAGCGCCAACATGGTGATGATTGGGGCTTTAGTCGCAAAGACAGGTTTGGTTTCACTAAGCACAGTGGTTGAAAGTGTTAAGGAGATTTTTGCAACAAAGGGTCTGAAGGTCCACGAGATAAATGCTCAAGCTATTAAGCAAGGAGCAGCCTTTGTACAAAAGAATAATCCTTAGACAAGATCTACTGGACAAGAAGTGCAAAAGGGTATTTTGCTATGACTGTAAAGGAAGTTGTACTAGACATTGAAAACCGGTCCGGAGAGCTATCTCGAATTATTGCCCACCTCTATGAAAATGACGTAAATGTCTCCGCCTTCTGGGTAAGCACAAGAAAAACTGAAGCCACCCTTCGACTTATTGCCGGCAACCCTGAATTGGCCTCATCAGTCTTGGCTGGTCTGAACCTTAAGGCCACCACATCAGATGCAATAGCCCTCCAGGTGCCAAACCACCCGGGCGGACTGAACTCAGTCCTAAAGATCCTCAGCTCTGCAGATATCGATATTGTCCATATTTACCCTTGCCTTAACACACCAGATACCATTTTAATCCTGAGTGTCGATAAGACCGAACAAGCCGTTAAAGCATTGACCGACAACTGGATCAAGCTTTACGATGAAAAACTGTATAAGCTGTAATGTGTCATGATCATCCAATCATACCGCTTTGGCCACATTGAGATCGACGGAAAAGTCTACCGGGACGATGTCAAGCTGGTTGGAAACAAGGTGATACCCGGTTGGTGGCGCTCAAGTGGCCACCTGGTTCAGCTACACGACGTAAAGGATCTGCTCAAAGCTGATGCCGAGGTATGCATTTTCGGCACTGGCGCCTACGGGGGCATGAAAGTGTCTGAGGCTGTCGTTTCTTCTATTGAAGGCCTTGGCATGAAGGTTTTGTTGGCAAAAACGGAATCGGCGTGCGACTCCTACAATCGACTCACCAAAGAAGGCAAACGAGTCATAACCGGCTTCCATTTGACATGCTGAATTTGACTTGCCATAGAAGGCTCATTTGAAAACTTACTGGTGAACTTAGGGCTCGCGCAAAAATAACTTCACATTTTGGCATCTCAGCTTCAGCCCATCTTTGACCGATGCCTTATTCACAAAATCCTCGAAATAGCTCGCTATGTCTGCGGTTTTGCTCAATCGGATCGGCCAAATCTGCACCAAATCTG
>MAVP01000002.1 GCA_001751075.1 Desulfobacterales bacterium S7086C20
GAATATATTAGATCTGATTTTGCGCAATGTTGATTGGGTTAAGAACAGTTCTGAGCTGTTCGACCTTGTTGTTAAGTTATGTACGGAAGTAACAGGCGCTGACAAAAGTTATTTTCACATTCTGGATGAAACCATTGGGAGTCCCGTTCTTATTGCATCTTTTTCTAGAGATAAAAGTGGTCTGGATCCTAACAACCACTTGGCCATGGAGGAGGTTCTTTTGAAAAGGATCTCAGCAGGTGCTCCGTTGCTTGTTAAGGATGGTTTTGATTTGAGGCCTTCGAATTTGTGTATACGCTCCCTAATTGTTAATCCTATGAAAATTCGTGAAAAAGTCTTTGGAGCGCTTACTGTGGTTATGGTCGAGGAAGGGGCGAGGCCTTTTACTGAAAAGGATCTATATTACCTTAATTTTATAGCAAGGCGAGCTGGTTTTGTCGTAGAAAATATGGCGTTGTACGAAAATATATATGAAAATCTTTTTGCTACTCTCTATGCCTTTGTTGAGGCTATTGAAGCGAAGGATCCCTATACCAAGCAGCATTCAAGCCGGGTAGCTGAGTTTGCTGTTCGAATAGGAAGACAAGTGGGTGTGTCCCAGGAAGAACTTGATTTGCTGAATTTTTCCGGGCATTTGCATGATATAGGAAAGATTGGTATTCGCGATAGTATCTTGTTGAAATCCGGGCCTTTGACTGGTGAAGAATACAGTGTCATAAAAGAGCACCCAATAATTGGGGCAAATATTATCGGTCACCTTGGACTTATGTCTGAGGAGCAGAGAATTATCCGTTATCACCATGAGCGATGGGATGGTAAAGGATATCCTGATGGGTTGAGTGGTGAAGAAATTCCGTTTCTTTCACGCATATTGGCGGTTGCCGATGTCTACGATGCCATGGCTTCTGACCGTGCCTACCGAAAAAGGATTCCTCAAGAGATGATTATCAAAACAATTCATCGAAATGCAGGGAAGCAGTTTGATGAAAAGATCGTAAAGGCTTTTCTGAAAGCCTATGAAACTGGTGAGATGTTCAACAAAGAGGATTTTGCCATGTTGTCGAGTCCAATACAACATCCCACAAGACTGGAATCAAGTATGCTGGACAGATTTTGCCCCAACACGTACTAAGGGCTCGCTTAAAAAATAACTTTACATTTTTGCATTTCAGCTTCAGGCCGTCTTTGCCCGATCCTCATTCGCAAAATCCTCGAAATAGCCTGTTATTCCTGATATGATTATGTAAGTTTGATGGTTTCGCAAAAAGTCTGATTTTGCTCTTTCCGTGCACGATTCTGGGATCCAGAAAACACCTGGCTAAATGTCAAAAACTCGGGCTAAAGCCCTCAAACAGTTTGACATTTTTAACGCCCAGTGATTTCTGAATCTTTTTCCAGAATCGCGCAATGTCATTCGCAAAATGACTTTTTATGAAACCGTCAAGTTTGTTATATGGTATAAGCATTGCAATGAAACTGCTGGAAGGAGTTGACATGTAGTAAAAGCTCGTAAACGTCATGGATTAAGGGCGGGGAAAAGCCATGGAGACTATTGATACAGATGAAAGACGGGACTGTGTGCGCGCAGCACTGTGTGTTGACGTACAGTTTTCGCTATTGAATGCGGATGAATACAAGAACATGAGGGACGAGGGAGCCGTTGAGCGTGACCGGCGATGTCTTGTCCAGCCGGTGAAGCAGGTGTCATCAGGTGGAGAGGATAAATCTCAAATTGGTGGGATTGTTGATTCCAACCTGGTAGATTTTTTGATACACTTGGAAGACAAGTTGGATCATATGTTGAAGCTGTTGGCCAAGCACGAAGAAGGTGATGATTCCTTTTTTGTGGCAAAGGGCTTGGATATCGGCGGCAAAGGAATGAGGATATTGTGTGAAAAGCAAGTAGAGCCGGGCCAGCTTCTAGATACGAGGTTTAGGGCGTTTAGGTATCCTGTTGTTTCATTAAATATTGTTGGAGAAGTTATACGGGCGAAGCCGGTTCAGAGAGGGGCAAAAACATATAATGAAATTGCCCTGGAGTTTCTTGATCTGGACCAGGATTCTAAAGAATGGATTATTTCCTACGTATTTCAGATGCAAAGAGAGGCTATCAGGAGTGGGAAACGGTGAGATAACTATGGATAATCGTGATAAATGTTTGTCATTATCATCGATGCACCGCAGGTTATTGCGTGCATATGCTGACCAGTTTTGCGCCGCTTTTTTTGTTCAGACTCTGGAAGGCTTTGTGCATAATCTCAACGGGCCCCTTCAAATCCTTTGGCTTCGTTCAGAGCAGGTCGAAAAAGAGATAGCCAAGTTGCAGACGCTGCCCAGGACTATTGGAGATGAATCTTTGGGTTTGGTAGATCGATTAGGGCAGCGAATCGACTCTTTTTTGAAGGCATTCGGCCAGTTGGATAAATCGTTAAATTTTCTTAAACAAGATGTCCTCAAAAGGCGCCGTTCTGAGGTTGGACGGGTAAGAATAAATGAAGTTGTAGAAGATGTAGTTTTCTTGCTCAAAGCAGACATGTTTTTTAAACATAATGTGCAGGTGAGTTTAGAGTTGGGTGAAAAACTCCCTGATGTTTCCGGTAGGTATAGTGATCTTTGCGTTATTGTATTGAGCGTAATCCAAAATGCTCTAGAATCCATGGTCGATTCTGATATTAGAGAGCTTGCCGTTGAAACTGTTGAAGAAAATGACAAAGTTTTAATAAAGGTTCAAGACAGTGGGTGTAGTATTAGTCAAGAAGACGCTTCGCGCATGTTTGAGCCCTTCTTTACTACAAAAAAGCAGATCGAATACAATGGTAAGCCCCAAGAACACAGGGGGCTTGGGCTTGTATTGGTATCAGTTCTCCTAGAGGATTGCCGGGGAGAAATCATGTATGAAAGCCTTTCAGGCAGGACGATGTTTACCGTACAGCTTCCTATTTATAGTGGATAGGAACCCTTAGGTTTCGTCCTAATTTTTCAATCCCCCAATTTGCCATTTCCAGATTTATACCACGGGTGTCAAGCTTTCCGGCATGAGTATGTCAAAAAATAGCTATCAGGAAAAAATTGCCACCGTCAAACAGTTCACACCTTTTCAAACGGCCAAAATAACACGATTCTTGCTAGTGTCCATCCATAAATGGCATATTTTGGCCCAATACGGCGTTCTCCGCGGGTTTGCGCCTGTGGCTTATGAAAAGGTCATCCTCGACGCAGCGTTGCTGCGACTGCGGTGCTACTGTTCTCAAGCCGTAGGCGCTAACCCTTGTGCGGCCATGTCTTAGACCAAAATCTACCCTTTCTGGATGGACACTGATTCCCAATACTTCGCCGGAGTCTAGGAATTCGTGGATGGGCACTTGCTGGTGTAATCAGTTGGTGCGATTAATGCATAAAGAATATTGGTTGGTATCAGTCCTGACAACCCTGAATGGGATGACCTGAGCCTAACTTAATTCTTTACTAATGCATTATAGCCATTTTGCCGATAGCTAAGAGTAAGAGCAATTGAATATTTTAAATTTATAGGAGCACATCATGGAAAAAACCCTATTTTCTACCCCGGAATTGGCTGAATGGCTTGGTGTCTTTCATACTACTGTCAGGCGATGGATTGAGCATGGTAAGATTAAGGGCATTAGAGTAGGAAGGAACTACAAGATTCCTGCTGACGAAGTGATAAGGATATTGAATGGTTACGGCATTTCTTTGCCTGAAGTTGTGAGTAAATACAGGTACAAACAAAAAAATGAGGCAAAGAATATCCCTCCTAGTGGTGGTTATCGTGGTTCTATATTGCAGAAGCTGCTAATTGTTGAAGAAATAGGAGATCCTGCGTTTGTCTGTCGTAAAGAATCTATCTTGGGTGCGAACGAGGCCTTTGCAGATCTGGTGGGCTTAAGTCAAGCAGATCTGATTGGTGTTGATATAGCGGAGATTCTTGTTGAAGGTTCTGGTGAGGGAATTATTGATTTTGCTCTCAGGCGAATTGAACAGCCTAACAGGGGTCCGGTTGATCATGTAGCTTTTTTGAAGACAGGAAAAAACGGGGGGGAGAATGTGAAGATTGCTGCTGGAACCCTGGACGATATGAAAGATGTTTTCCTGGTAGTGGTAAAGGGGGCATAGAACGCTCGTTTTTGAGCATGGGAGTTTTGTTGGCGGAAAAAGGAGGGATATTCGATGGAGATTGATAAAATAAGAGGGTATGTTGATTCAACGAGATTGGCTGAACAGAAGAATAGGGCCAAAGGAGGGGCTTTTGGACAGGTTTTGGACAAGACCATGGATATGATTCAGGCTCAGCAATGTTTGAAACTGAGCCCTTCCCAGGCAAATGAAGTCGTTTCAGTCGAAGGTTCTGAAGTTACCCGCGTCGACAGACAAGTATTGCGACGTGCTTCTAATGTAATTGACTTAATGGAAAAATACGCTCAGGCGCTTAATGATCCAAAAAAGACCCTAAAATCTATTGAACCAATAGTACTGCAGATGCAGGAACAACTCAGAGGTCTGAAGGTGGATTCTTCAACGCACGATGATGGATTTGAGAAGCTTGTTAATCAAATTTCTGTTACTGCCAGCGTTGAGGCCTTCAAATTCAATCGGGGAGACTATATCATATAATTACGGCCCCAAAATGTAAGTTCTCAAAAAATTCGTGGTTATACGATTAATCATAAATATCCGGCCACAGCGAAGGTATGTGCCAACGAAGAAAGATATTGCCTTTCAAAAAACCCTCCATTATGCTTTCTGTCAATAATCCCTTGATTTATGATGAAAATGGACTTATACGGTACTAAGGGCTCGTCAATCAATAACTGTCACATCTTGCTGGTCTTTTGGGCAGTCTTCTGTGTTACTCGGCTGGTTACATACCTCGGCATGCTCCTGCCCGAGCGCCTTGAATACAACCCAAAATCCTTCGCAACCTTGAGACACTTATTTCGTTATGAACCCTAAAAAGTCTTTTTGGAAAACTGCTTTTGTGGTAATAATGTAGGCCTTTGGATGTGGCTTTTGGAGCACATCATTGTATTACTAGGGGTGTGAATGAGGGCTTCATGGAAAAGATATTAGTCGTAGATGATGATCCTGAGGTTTTAGATGTTATTTCCGATATACTCCGGCAGGCCGGATATGATGTAGATCAAGCGGGCGAGGGCAGAGAAGCGATTCAGCGCGTTGAGGATGATTTCTATGATTTAGTCGTGACGGATCTGAATTTGCCGAAGGTCGATGGCATGAAGGTTTTACAATACGTAATCGATCAGTCTCCAGGCACGATGTGTGTAATTATGACCGGTTATGGTACGATTAGAAGTTCAGTAGAGGCTATCAAGAAGGGGGCATTTGATTATATCAGCAAGCCTGTTAAATCAGATGAAATCTTGCTGGTAGTGGAAAAGGCCATAAAGTTCAGACAGCTTGAGAGGGAGAATGCTTTCCTAAAGCAACAGCTGCGCAAGAAATATCGCTTTGATAACTTTATCGGTGACAGCAAACCGATCCAGAAGGTCTTTGAGCTGATCGAGAGGGTGGCTGATACGGATAGCATGGTCCTTATCACCGGCGAAAGTGGTACAGGCAAGGAACTCATCGCCAAGGCCATTCATTACAACAGTTACCGTCGGGACAACCCCATGATTGTTATCAATTGTGGGGCAATTCCTGAAGAACTCCTGGAAAGTGAACTCTTTGGGCATGAGAAAGGGGCGTTCACAGGCGCCCATAAAATGAGGGTGGGTCGCTTTGAATTGGCCAACGGCGGGACCGTTTTTTTGGATGAGATTGGAGACATGAGTCCCAATTTGCAGGTCAAGTTATTAAGAATACTTCAGGAACAAAAATTTGAGCGGGTCGGTGGCACAAGAACTCTTGAGGTTGATGTCCGTATCATCGCTGCTACCAACAAGAATTTAATTAATGCTGTTAATAGGGGAAAATTCAGGCAAGACCTTTACTATCGACTAAATGTCATTCCAATGAAAGTTCCCCCACTGCGAATGAGAAAATCAGATATTCCTTTGCTTGTTGATTTTTTTATAAAGAGATTTGATAAACAGAAAGGCAAACGCATTGTCGGATTCACCCAGGAAGCCGTAAATGCCCTGCTGGACTATACTTGGCCCGGTAATGTGAGGGAACTTGAAAACTTGGTTGAGCGGCTGGTTATCCTATCAGATGATGAGAAAATCGGCCTTGAGGATATACCCGGCTCAATCAAAGGGAAGACAAGCAAGGTTGAGTCTATTGAGGTTAAGATCCCCATGGACGGGATTGTCTTTGAACAGGCTGTTGAAGAATATGAGAAGAAGTTGATCCTTCAAGCCTTGAGCGAGACAAATTGGGTAAAGACCAAGGCGGCGAGGTTGCTCAATATAAATCGAACTACTCTTATCGAAAAGATGAAAAAGAAAAAGCTTCATAATTCTGCTATTGCCTCATGATGGGGTCCTCCCGTCAAAAATCTGACAGCCAACCAAATTAAGATTCTTTTTGTCAAAAATCTGACAGCCCGCATTAGTTCCAGGATTTCACTTTGGTGATGAACCTTCCTCCAGGATTATTAATTCCCTGATAATACAATCGGATAAATAAGGAAATATACACAATCAGGTGGGTTTAAGGCTTTGGCATGTTAATTGCTCAATCTATTGATCCTGCGGCAACCATGGTAGTTTGCCGGTGCATTCAGGGGGACATCTGTAGCAAAACAAAATCTTCATCAAACAAGAATGTGCTTTGCAACTAAAAAAACGGGCCCTTCAATATTTATCGCAATAGTTTTTGTCTTAGGAGCATATATCCATGCTGAAGGCAAGAACTATAGTGTTATTGAGAAGGTCTCAACTTACCGTGAGGGAAATACCTCAGTTGTCCTCATTGAGTTGGCTGGCTATTCTACTTACAAGGTGATTCCCGTTGAAGACAATGAGATGCTCATTGCGTTTAGGGATACCGAACTTTCCAGCCAAGTTTACACCAGAGAGACTATCTTGGGAGACAATCTGATAAAAGGGCTGGAAGTTGCCGAGAGGCCTTTTCACGTAGCCTCTGTTCTTGTCAAGACGTATAAACCGTATGAACAGATTGAGTACCAGATAAAGGAAGATGAAGAGAGATTTCGTATCGAGATGAGACATAGGCTGAAAACTTCCGTGAAGGCTTCGCAGCAGACTTTTTCTAGGCTTTTGCCTTATCGGTCGGATCCAGGTCCAGGTGAAAAGGGTAATTCCAAGGCACAAAAGAGGGCGGACGAATTTTTGGCATCTAAGGACTGCTCTACGGAGGATGGCCATCTTTTTCTGGAGGCCAAAGAGTCCTACAGAATAGGCAAGTGGGACAAGGCGCTTGTAATTTTTGAGAAAATTATTCGAGTTTATCCAAGAAGTCGCCACTTGGAAGAGAGCTACTTCTTGATGGCCAAGAGTCTTCATGACAAGTTTAAAGATGAGATGTCAGATCATCTTCTTGAGATAACGGAGCGTTATCAGACTGCTATGAACAAGTTTCCGGAATCTGATCATGTGGTTGACGCTTTGCTCTCCATGGGAAAATGTTATTTTCAGGTCGGTCAGTACTACGAAGCGACGAAGTATTTCGATCTAGCCCTCAAAAAGGGTAAGGATCGGCAGGTTATGGCTGAGACCCTATTTTACCGTGGCAAGATCTTTGCCTTGACAAAAAACCCCCTAATGGCACTTAGGTGTTTCGAAAAAGTAGGCCAAGAGTATTCTGAATCAAAGTATGTGCAAGAGGCGAAACTGGAAATAGCAAAAACGCTCTATCAAATAAAATCATTCAAGCGTTCATTGGGGATGCTTAGTGAAATCGTAACTATGCGCCCTGACAGTATCTATGAGAACCCTGATATACTACTGTACGAAGGCTATAATTATTATGAACTTGGGAGATTAAAAGAGGCAAGAGATGTCTTTTCTAAGGTTGTGAATTATTTCCCTGAGATGGGGAGTACTGATCTAATCTTGACAAGGATTGCTGATACCTTTCGAGAAGATGGCTTGGAGACCAGGGCCTCCAAGTTATACAGCCTGGTTGCAAGAACATATCCCGATTCTGAAGCCGGTCTCATTAGTTTGCTTCGTCTTGGCGAAGGGGCAGAGCAGGCGGAAAATGAAAAGCCGCCGCTATTAGATGAAAAAGGGCCGGGAAAAGGTGAGGAAAAGCCGGAAGAAGAAAGATCTAAAGCCGCCGCTGAGATCTATGAACAAATTATTAAGAGGTATCCAGGCAATCCACTATCCCAGGTTGCTATGTTGAAGCTTGCCAGTTTGCACAAAAAGAACAAGGAGTATTCGCAATGTATCGCATCATTAAAAAAGTTGTTAGCAAAGAATCCTAAAACAAAACTTAGGGACAAAGTCGAGCGAGTCATCCAGGAGGCAATGCTCAAACTTGCTACTGTTCAAAGAAAAGAGGGGAATGATGAAGAAAGTGTGATGACTTTAAAGACGATCTTGCTGGACTATCCTCGAACAAATCTGCGTGTAGAGGTGAAGGAAGGTTTGGAAAAATCGTTGGTAGCTGTTCTTGAAAAGAAAGAAAGAACAGGAGGGGCTGAAGCTGTCATAAGCTATCATGAAACGCTAAAAGATGAGTTGCCTTTTGATGCTATGGCCAATGTCTTGCTGCGGCTTGGAAGTGCCTATAAGAGGCTCCATTTGTATGGTTATGCCGAATCGTTATTCATGAAGGCCAGAGAATTTCATACGGAAAAAGATCTACCTGCAGATCTTCTGTTAGCTTTGGGAGAATGCAGTTATAAAGGGAAAAACTTTGATAATGCTCAAGACGTTTTGAAGGCCTTTATTTCAAAGTACCCGACACATAGACAGGTCCCGAGAGTCTATCTTTGGTTAGGAAATATTTTTCTAAAAAACAAGGAATATAATAAGGCTTTGAAGTCCTTGAAGCTTGCCATTGACAAGAATTTGGACAAAGAAAGTCGTGGCAAGGCCCTCATTGCAACGGCGGAGGCTCTAAACGGTCGGGGCGATTATAGAGGAGCAGTCATTCCGTTGAGGGAGGCGGTGGTCCTTTTGGGGAATGGTGATAGCAGCGTTTCCGAGGATATGTTTACTGCATACCGGGAGCTTGGTGAA
Organism: Desulfobacterales bacterium S7086C20; assembly: GCA_001751075.1. Classification (GTDB taxonomy): domain Bacteria; phylum Desulfobacterota; class Desulfobacteria; order Desulfobacterales. The sequence goes on from MAVP01000002.1 coordinate 9,132, forward strand.
ACCTATTTAAATCTTGGGCGCAAAAAGAGGGCTGTTGGAGCATTTGAGAGTGCTTTGCAATTGAAGCCGAAAGGGTCAGATGCTTATAGCCTGCAGTTTCAGATCGCAAAATGTTACCAGGCAACATCTCCAGCGAAGGCAGAGAATATGCTGAATCGGATTGTGTCTTCTGGAGATCCATTTTGGAGCAATGTTGCCCAAGCTAGAATCAACGAAATCAAAATGAAGGAATCTGTCGATAAGTTTGGTTTCAATAAATCCTAAACTCGAATTTAAGCATCTGAGCCTATATGACAAATAAAAAAAGCATACTCTTAGTAGAAGATCAATATGACGAAAGAATGGCACTGTGTGACACCTTGAACAGTTGGGGATTTGATGTGACGGCTGTTGGTGACGGCAGGAAGGGGTATGAAAAATTCAGGGCGGATGATTACAGTGTTGTGATTACGGATCTGAAGATGCCGGAGATGGACGGTATTGAATTACTAAGAAAGCTCAAAAACAAAAGACATGACGTTCCTGTCATCATGATGTCTGGTTACGCTACGGTACAGTTTGCTGTTGAAGCTATGAGGATGGGAGCCTTTGACTTCGTGACAAAGCCTCTTATACCAAAAGTCATAGAATCAACGGTAAAAAGGGCTGTGGCGAACGGTTCGAGTCTAGACACTTTAAATGACACAAAACGGTCTGAACCATCCATTATAACAAAGAATCGTCACCTCCTTCAACTGTTAGATCTGGCAAGGGATATAGCTGATAGCAAGGCCCCTGTCTTTATCCAAGGGGAAAGTGGTACCGGCAAAGAGCTTTTTGCCCGCGTTATTCACAACAGATGTGGTTCTGGGACAAGGCCTTTTGTGCCCTTAAACTGCGCGGCCTTGCCGGACGGGCTCTTGGAAAGCGAACTTTTTGGTCATGAAAAAGGCGCTTTTACAGGGGCAATAACAAGAAAGCTTGGCAAGTTTGAACTGGCCCATGGTGGTACGATCCTCTTGGATGAAATCAGTGAGATGAACATCAATCTTCAGGCGAAGCTGCTAAGGGTTTTGCAGGAATCAGAGATTGATCGAGTAGGTGGTCATAGTCCTGTCTCCATTGATATTCGGGTGATCGCGACAACAAATCGGGATATTGAGGCTGCCGTAAAGGCAGAAAAATTTCGGTCGGATCTCTATTATCGCCTTAACGTCATCCCGATTAAGCTTCCACCATTGCGTGACAGGAAGGAAGATATCCCACCTCTCGTTGACCACTTTATTGAGAAGTACAACAGAATTGATAGTCGTAATGTTGAAGGTTTGACAGATGACGCTCTCCAGATGCTTGTTCAAATGGAGTGGCCAGGCAATGTAAGGGAACTTGAAAACATTACCGAGAGGGCCGTACTTTTGTGCAAGACTGGGGTGATTGGCAGGGAAGACCTATTCGTAATGGAAGATCCCCCGGTGGCGGATGAACAGACATTTTCAATGGACGGCTCTCTTAAGGAAATGGAAAAAAAGATGATATTTCACGCCCTTGGTGAAACAGATGGCAATAGAACACATGCTGCGGATATCCTTGGGATAAGTGTTAGAACATTACGGAATAAATTGCACGAATACCGCCAAAACATGGAAATGCTATAATGAGGGCTCGCGCAAAAATAAATTCACATTTTGACATCTCAGCTTCAGGCTATCTTTGTCCGATGCCTTATTCGCAAAATCCGCGAAATAGCTCGCTATTCCTGTGGTTTTGCTCAATCGGATCGGACAAATCTAACCCAAATCTGAGCGCCAATTCTGCGAACTTATTTCTGTGCGAGCCCTAAGGGCATGCAAATTGCTACATTTACAAATGACGTATGGTGATGAGAATGCGACCTCTGAACCCTTGGTCCAGACCGACTATCGGCACTATATATACGAAAAATATAGTCTAAGTCTATTCGCAAAGATTTGTAATTATGCCATCAGTCGCACCAGGGCGGGCTTTGAACCCGTGAACGGTTATGAGTTGAACTTATGCCAATAAAATCACTATTTGGAAGAACATATCAAGTTGTTGAGCGGGCGCTTGAAGTAACAAAGTCGCGGCATGGCGTGATAGCGAGCAACATTGCAAATGTTGACACTCAAGGTTACAAAACCAAAGAACTGAATTTTGACAAGGCCCTAGATAATGCCCTTGACAAAGGATCGGTAGAGGTTAGGCGTACCAATCCACTACATTTTGGGAGGCAGAATCTGGGAGCAGGCAGCTTTGAGACCTCTAAAGCATCGTATTCAGGAGTAGATATTGATAAGGAAATGTCAAAACTTGCAGAAAATAATCTGAGGTTCCAGACTGGGGTTGAAGCACTATTAAGAAAATTTTCCGCCTTGAAATATGCCGTAACGGAAGGAGGGCGATGATTATGGATTTCTTGACCGCACTTCATTTGAGTAGCACAGGTTTAACTGCTCAAAGGACTGCTATGAATGTTATTGCTACAAATCTTGCTAATGTGAATACCACACGAACTCCTGAAGGTACTCCATATAGAAGACAAATTGCCATAATGGAGGCCAAGCCGATGCATAATTTTGGCTCGGTCTTAAATGCACAGGTTGAGGCAATGAGTGGGGTACAGGTAGGTGACATTGTACAAGAGGCAACACCTTTTAGGAAGGTATATAATCCCGGCCATCCAGATGCCGATGAATCCGGGTATGTGTCTTTTCCGAATGTCAATGTGGTTACTGAGACGGCGGACCTTATGGTAGCCAGGAGATCGTATGAGGCAAATGTTACTGCCATTTCAGTGACCAAGAAGATGGCATTAAAGGCATTGCAGATCGGAAAATAAAAGAGATTAGGAGTGCGTAATGGATGATTTAACGATTCAATATAGTCCTACCCCCGGTGTTCGTGAGTCAGGAAAGGCGCCCGATAAAAGATCGGGACCTGGTTTTTACGATTTTATCAAAGGGGCTGTCAAGAACTTAAATGACATGGAAGCAAAGGCCGATCAGTCGGTGGAACAACTTATGAAAGGAAAGGCCGGTATTCATGAAACCATGATTGCCCTTCAAAAGGCCGACATTTCCCTGAGGGTTTTCCTGCAGGTTCGAAATAAGGCGATGGATGCCTACCGGGAGATTATGAGGATGCCATTTTAAAGTGTGTGTTTGTTAATCGGAAATCGCGAACCGGAAATTATGGAATTCGGGTAGGAATATTTTTTATTAAATTGTTGGGGAACAAAGAAAAGAGGATATGAAGGCATTTATTGAACAGTTTCTTGCAGCATTCCAGACGATGCCCACATCGAAGAAGCTTACTATGGTTGTGACATTAGGCCTTGTAGTGGCTGGTTTTGTCGTAATGTTTCTTTGGGTCAATCAGGTTGATTATGGGGCTTTATACACCGGCTTGTCTCCTGAAGATGCCGGCAAGATTGTGTCGAAGCTTAAAGAGCAGCGCATTCCCTATAAGTTTACTGCCGGCGGGTCCTCTCTGTTGGTTCCATCTGAACAGGTGCATGAGTTGCGTCTCACCTTGGCTAGCGATGGATTGCCGGCAGGCGGGAATGTCGGTTTCGAAATCTTCGATCAGGCCAATTTCAGCACTACGGAATTTGTCCAAAAGCTTAACTACCAGAGGGCATTGCAGGGAGAACTGGAAAGGACCTTAAGCGGTTTCCGCGAGGTTGAACGTGCCCGTGTTCTCTTGGTTATACCTGAAGAGTCATTGTTTGTCGAGGATAGTAAATCACCCTCTGCTTCAGTATCGCTAAAACTAAGGTCTTCCCTTGCTTCGGATAAAGTTGCAGGCATTGTGCATATTGTAGCAAGTGCCGTTGAAGGGCTTTCTACCAACCAGGTTACAGTGGTTGATACTACCGGCAAGGTGCTGTTTAAGGGGGCGGATCAGGCAGATCAGGCAGCCCTTTTTGCCAGTACCAAGCTGGATTATCAGCGGCAAATTGAGGCAAAGGTGGCTGGTCGAGTGCAGAGTATGTTGGAGGGAATTGTTGGTAAGGGCAAGGCAATAGTGCGTGTCAGCGCTGATATAGAGCTTGATCGGATTGATTTGAGTGAGGTGGAATACAATCCTGACAGCAAAGTAATAAGGAGTGAACAGCGAAGCTCGGAAACAGCTAGAGGCGGTTCGGCAGGCGCCTCCGGGGTTCGACTCGAAAATACAAACCAAGGTACTGTTCCTGTTCAAGGTGGGATCAAGGGAGAAGGCCAATCTCAGAAGCAAGATGAAGTTATCAACTATGAAATAAACAGGACCACGAAACATACTACAAAGCCTTCCGGGGCAATTAAAAGACTTTCTGTGGCAGCAGTCGTAGACGGGAGATATGAGGTAATTACCGCTAAAGATGATTCGCAGACAAAGAAGTACATTCCGAGGAACCAAGAAGAGCTTGATGAATTCGAGAAACTAGTGAAGAAAGCCATGGGCTTTAGTGAGGACCGTGAAGATCAGATCTACATGAGTTCTATCGCTTTTTCTGTTTCTGATATACCATCCTTTGAAGAGAAAGAAGGTGTGGACTGGTTGGACATGGCGCGCGAATATTCCAAGCCTCTGCTAAATACTATGTTGGTCCTTTTGGTTTTTATGTTTGTGGTTAGGCCACTGGTCAAATCAGTAAGGCAGGCTGGTACAGCAGTGAATGTGCAAGGGCGGAAAGAGTTATCAGATGGTGGGCAAGAATCTGAGCGAAGTGGATTGCCGGAACCTAAGCTGGATCAACGAGCGAGGACAATGCAATTGGCACGAGAAAACAGTAAAAAGACCGAAGAATTACTTAGAGGCTGGTTGAATGAGGAGAGCTAATGGCAGAGCAAGTGCTGGATCGTGAGAAACTAACCGGACCACAAAAGGCTGCTGTCTTCTTGCTGTTGATGGGAGAAGAGTTTAGTTCACAGATATTTAAGAAAATGGATGAAGATGAGATTGGCAAACTTGCCTCAAAGATGGCTCAGATCCAGCATGTCCCTCCAGCTGTGATGACACAAGTGATAACTGAATTTGCAGATGGTATGGAAGATGATCGAGTAATGGTTAAAGGTGACATATTTCTGAAAACGCTTACGGATCTTGGCTTGGACGATGTGAGAGCCAAGGCTATTTATAAGGAAATTGACAGAGGAAAAAAGGACACCCCTTTCAACTATTTGGATGGGATGGAGGCCAAGGATATTATCAATATTGTCAGTGGCGAGCATCCCCAGACTATTGCACTGATTTTGGTTTATCTTAAGCCTAGGAGAGCAGCGGAGGTTTTGAGCGGGCTGCCAAAGGAGATGCAAACAACTTTGGCGATGCGTATTGCTGAAATTGATCGAGTGCCTGTGGAAGTGGTTAAAGAAGTTGATGATGCTCTTCGAAAAGAGCTTACTGGCAGAAGTGGCTCTGGCAGTGGGAAAAAGATGGGTGGTATTAGTTGTCTTGCAGATATATTAAACGAAGTTGACAAGGAAACGGAAGAAAATGTGCTATCTACCATGGAGGAGGAAAGAGGAGATATTGTCGAAGAGGTCCGGCAGCTTATGTTCGTTTTTGAAGACCTTATCAAGGTGGATGATCGCGGTATGCGAGAGGTCTTAAAGCAGGTAGAAAGTCAGCAACTGAGTATCGCGCTTAAGACCGCCTCAGAAGAGATGCAAGACAAGATCTTTGGCAATCTCTCACAAAGAGCGGGGGAGATGCTTAAAGAAGACATTGAGGTTATGGGGCCAGTGAAATTGAGCGATGTGGAAATGGCCCAGCAGGCTATAATTCGGGTTGCCAGAGAACTTGAAGCTGAAGGAAAGATAGTTCTTGCGAAGGGAACGGAAGATATCCTTGTCTGATAGTAACGAACATAATAACGAACAGGGTCAGCCACAAAGCGGCGGATACGAAGCATTTCAGATGGAGTCATTTGATGATGCAGGGGGTTCGTCTACTGGGCAAGGAGACGGATATATTTTTGAGGCATTATACAACAGTGGCGGGAGAGCAGCCGGCTCCTTTGATTATATGATTTCAAATTGTGTGGAGTGTGCCGAAGAAATTGTCGCAAAAGCCGAAGAGATTATAAGCGAGGCAAAAAAGAAGGCCGATTCAATTGAACGCGATGCCTACGAAAAGGGTTTTGCCCAGGGTGAAAAAGATGGTCTGGAAATTGGTGGCAAGAGAGTTGATAAAATATTAGAAAAGATTGAGCAGGTTTTACAAGAAGTAGTCAAATATAAGGAAACGTTTATGGTAAAGTGCGAGAAGGAGGCACTAGACCTGATTCGTCGTATTGCAGAAAAGGTTGTCCATGGTCTGGCAAGAGTGGATCATGAGATTGTACGGAAAACCATCTTTGAGGCCTTTCGTCTTGTTGCCGATTGTTCTGAGGTTACAGTAAGGATCAGTCAGGAAGATATGGATTACGTAAAGGAATTAAGGCCGGAGTTTTTTGATCGCATAAATGGATTAAAATCGATAACAATGGAATCAGATCCTTCCATAACTCCCGGCGGGTGTTATTTGGAAACAGCTTTTGGCGATGTTGACGGTCGCTTGGAGACTCAATTGGAAAAAATTGCCGAAGCTATGAAGAATAGCTTTAAGCAAGGGATAAAAGAAGGTATTGATAGTCAATTATGAACTGGAATCAGTATTCAGAGGCAGTAGATTATAGTCAACCCTTAACGGCGGCTGAAGGCAGAGTTGTAAAAGTGACTGGGCTTATTGCGGAAGGACGGGGCCCCGGTATCGGTATTGGAAGTACTTGTAATATAGAGAACCGGCAAGGAGAGAATCTTCTAAGTGAAGTCGTGGGATTTAATGACAGCAGAATAATGTTGATGCCCTACGGAGAAATGCGGGGTATAAGTCCTGGGTGTAAAATTACACTAGTTCATGATAAGCCCTTTGTTAATGTGGGAGATGCCTATCTTGGCAGGGTAGTAGACGGCTTTGGAAACCCACTCGATGGGCGTGGTTCAATTTCGACAAATGTCCATTATCCTTTGTATGGCCAGGTGGTCAATCCGATGGGACGTCGCCGGATTAAAGAAGTGGCTGATGTTGGGGTTGCTGCGATCAACACAATGATGACATTGGGCAGGGGGCAGCGTATATGCATAATGTCCGGGTCTGGTGTTGGCAAAAGTGTTCTTATGGGGATGATGGCACGGCATACTAGTGTCGATGTAAGCATTATTGCACTGATTGGTGAGCGTGGGCGGGAAGTAAAGGATTTTGTTGAACAAACTCTTGGTAAGGATGGGCTGAAAAAGTCAGTCGTTGTGGCCGCGACTTCTGATGTCTCCCCGCTGGTTCGAATGCGTGGGGCTTATTTTGCAACCACGCTTGCAGAGTATTTTAGAGATCGGGGTTTGGACGTCCTTTTGGTCATGGACTCTATTACCAGATTTGCTATGTCATCCAGAGATGTTGGCTTGGCTATTGGAGAGCCGCCCACGGTGAGAGGCTATACTCCGTCTTTTTTTGCTCAACTTCCAAAGCTTCTGGAACGTGCGGGAAGTATTGAGGGCAAAGGGTCTGTCACCGGTATATATACGGTCTTGGTGGAAGCTGACGACATGAATGATCCAGTCGGAGATGCAGTGCGATCCGTAGTAGATGGCCACATTGTGCTTTCAAGAGACTTGGCCAATAGAGGCCATTATCCGGCCATAGATGTGCCTGCAAGTATTAGCAGGGTAATGATAGATGTTGTTGATCCGCAAGATTTGGAGCTGTCCCAAAAAGTCAAGGAGGTTGTGGCCGTATATCGAGATGCAGAGGATTTAATATCGATTGGTGCATACGTGGATGGTACTGATCCAAAGATAGATTATGCCAAGAAGATGATTGGTAAGATCAATTCCTTCTTGAGGCAAGATATTGTTGAAAAGGTAGCGTTGAAGCCTGGTTTCGACAGACTTAGAGAGTTGTTCAAAGAGGTATAGTGTGAAACGATTTAGATTTAGACTCGACTCGGTCATTCGTTACAGGCAATATAGAGAGCAGATTGCACTAATGGAGTTGGCCAAGGCAAGGCGGGAGCGTATTCATACTGAAGAAAAGATACAAGGGATGTATGAAACAAAAAGAGAAGTTCTGAGGGATCTGGCCGTTAGTCAGACAAGAGGGATCAAAGCGGGTAGGCATCGGATTTATAGTGCCTATTTGGATAGGTTAGGTGATCAGATTGAAACAGAAAATGATCGCCTAGTTGAAATTGGTCAGACAATCTCGCACAGACACGAAATTGCCGAAGGTGAAAGAATTAAAAAAGAGACATTGGAACTGCTCAGGGAAAATGAGCGAAAAAAACATTTAGAGATGATCGAAGCGACTCAGCAAAAAGAGGCAGATGAGGTGGTTACTTTAAGGTATGAGAGGAAAGGTCTCTGGTCTCCATTTCCTCAAAAACAATTCACTCAAGTTAGATGAAGAAAAGATTTCCCATACCGTCTTATGTGTTGGCGGCGCTGTTGTGTTTTCTGGTTGTCAAATTAGGCCTTACGGGGATACTTGTTTGTACAAGACTTCCAGTATTGCCATTGTCGATTTGGCAAAGTGATACAGCTTTGGCCAAAGATGGACAAGATGAAAACATTGATAAAAAGAAAGTGCAAACAGAAAAGGTTGTGGGAAAAAGTCCAACTCTTAACAGACAAAGAAATAATAGCAGTCCGGAGGCCCTTGAGGTTAAGCGACTTCAACTAGAGGAAGAAAGGGCACAACTTGATGAGGAACGTAAAAGACTAGAGGCGCTGAAGAATGAGATTGATGAAAAGCTTTCTAAAGTAACTAAAATACAAGCTGTGATACAAAAGGAGTTAGGGAAAAAAGAAGATGCTAGTCATAAGAGGATTAAACACCTGATTAAGGTGTATGAAGCGATGCCGCCCAAGAAGGCGGCTGTGCTGATAGAAAAGTTGTCTATGGAGGTCATTATTGCCCTATTTTCGCAGATGAAGGGTGAAGATGTGGGACAGATTCTACCTTATGTTTCACCCGAAAAAGCGGCTAAGATTAGCGAGCGCCTTGCGACACTTGGACACTAGCTTGTCAATTGCCTTCTACCTTTTCAATATTGATGTTGACGGTATCAGTGGATTTATCAGAGATGTCGCTTTTGCGGGTAGAAGGCAGATCAGTACGGTAGACAATACTTTCATTGCCTTGTTCATCCACGATTCTTTCAACAGGCTTAATATCAAGAAGCCTTAAGACCATTTCCTCCGAACATCCCGCCTTTTTCAACATCTCCACTTCTTCTGTTGAAAGTCCTGTCTTGATAGGGTTTTTATACCGGTCACCTAAGACAATTTCTTCCAGCATCTTGTTGTCTGCTCCAGCCTTTTTGAGCTCTACAAGAAAAGCCGGTGTGACAGAACAGGTCTGTTCGGCAACCAAGATTTTGATTACCTTGTCGCTGATCCTTGCCTCTTTCATCTTCTTGATATCATCCGCGCTGACTAGAGAATTCATGGCTCCCGCAGGAACAACAAAAAAGGTGATAACAAGAGCGAGAGAACAAATTATCTGGATAGGTTTTGTTATGATATGTTTTTGGTTGACCATGAAGTTTGTCCAACGAAGAATATCAGGCAAAGGTATCTATCAAAGTCCCTTTTTCAAAACGACCGTAATGTTGCTTTTCTGGCTGAGAAACCGGTTTGTGGGAGGCTTCAGATAGTGCGGCTTGATTTTGAGTGGTGTTTTGATGTTGAAGCGCAATTTTAAAAGCAGATGCTATAGTAGGTGTCTCCCTTCTAACAACTGGAAAACTTTGAGCATTTTCTGCAGGGGTTACTCCCATATCAAGCCTACCTTCCTTTCATATATATATTAGGAGATTGCCTTCGTAAAGTCAAGGATTTTCATTTTGATATTGAACTGGCGGTCCAAGGAAATATTTTCCTGCTTGAATCAAATAGAGGAAAGAATTTCAGGTTTGGTACCGCCCCAGGGGGAGATATCAAAGTCTCAAAAGTTTATAACATGCTGTGTATATATGTAATATCATTGAATGGATTTGTTGGCATATTCATTGCTGATAAGACAAGCACAAGCAGCAATTGGAAAAATAAAACGGATTATGTGAAAAATGATGACTTCAGTTCCCATAGATGTTGATGCCCTTGCAAAAGAGATTGCTCTTAGACCACATCATGAGGCATCGCCTGAAAAGATGTTTTCTCAGCTCTTGGATCAGGCAAGAGGGTCTTGCAGAAAGCCCTTTTTATATCAAACGGATTGTAATGCCTCGGGAAAGGCGGACAGCAAATCCCAAGACATGGAAGGGTCAAATGCTCAACAACCGTGGGTTAAATCTTTTCGAAACCTGTTACTATCAGGGGATATTCCACTTGGGGATCTCTCGCTGTCTAGTGAGGCGATGTCGGGTTTGAGAAAGCTTTTGCTGGCCGAAGGTTTTTCCGAAAGCGACGTCAAGAATTTTCTAAAAGGGCTTTTCAATGACCAAGGTCGCGGTGAGATTAAAATCCTTGAATTGCTGGAAAAGCTTTCAAGGCTAAAAGAGGGGTTTAACAAAAAGTTCTCAGACCTTACGCTGGATGCTTCAGTTGTGCCCCACATGGAAAGCTTATTGCGCAAATTAGGTTTAGATCCACAAGAAGCCGGAAATGTCCTAGAGGACTCGAGGGTGGATGGTGGTGGACTTAACTTAAAAAATCTATTGAGTAACTTGAAAGCTTACATTGAAAGGCTTGGTGAAAAGGGTTCAGAGAGTGTTAACCAACAGTCTCTTGACGAGGCCATGTTGGCCCGTGTAGGCATGGCAAAGGAAGCAGCAAAGATTGAAGGGCCTATTTCGTTAGAAAGATTTATTCAGATGTTGGACGAAAAGATAGCCAAGCTTATGCCTCACAGTTTGTCGAAAGATCAGGCAGAAAACGAGATCAAAGGCCTTCTGAATAATGTGTTGGTGGGATCTCGCCGGCAGGATGTCAAGACCGGCGGTTCTTTGGAGCGGTATTATGATCGTGTGAACAGGAATCAAGGCCATACGCTAAATCAGGATTTCATGGAGGCCTGGAAAGACCCGGCCTCTGGGGCAAAAAATGCGATGGCAGAGACTGAGAAACTTGCCCAATTTCAAGCAAAAAGTGATGCACCCCTTTTGCCGGCGAAAGATTTGACCGAAGGTGCTAGGAAAGTGCTTTCGGAAAAGGGATTTGATGGAAAGCATAATGAACCTGTGCATTTAGTAAAAGAGGGAATGTCAAATCGTGTTACAAACCAGTTATCAACTGCAAAGGAAGGTGCGAGACCGATTCCTCTTCATGTCATCAATCAGGTGGGAAAGCGGATTGGCCTGGCCATAAGGAAAGGAGAAAACCATCTGCGGATCCGGTTACGTCCTCCGGATCTAGGCTCTGTTCAATTAGATATGGCCATGAAGAATAATGTTTTAAAGATTGCTATGGTCGCTGAGAATCACACGGTAAAGGAGTTGTTGATGTCTCATGTTTCTGAGCTTAAACAGGCCCTGGTGGAACATGGTGTGGAACTTGAGAAAGTTGACGTGAAGATTGACTACAACTTTGATAGATCTATGGGAGATGCACAAAAAGATCTTAAAAACACTCATTGGCGAAAACAAAGACTGGCCTCTCGATCTGCACTGGGCTCGGTGGAAACCGGCATGGAGGATATGGGAGAAATAACGCGCCCAAGTGTGCGAGGAAATACCTTGTTGGATATGTTTGCGTGAAAGGAGTAAGACTATGTCAATTGCAGGATTAGAGCCTGTCTACCAGCAGCTCTCCAACCAGAAAACCGGTAATACTGATTCAAAGGACGAGCTTGGCATGAATCAGTTTCTGACCATGCTGGTTGCCCAGCTCAAGCATCAAGATCCACTGAATCCCATGGAGGGTACCGATTTTACCGCACAGTTGGCCCAATTTTCCGCGCTTGAACAGCAGTTTGCCATGAATGCTCACCTGGCGGAAATGCAAGCCGCCATAGAGGCTCAAGGAAACGGTAATGTCCTGGACTATATTGGAAAGACAGTTACAACGAACAATAATACCATTTCTGTAAGCAACGGACAGACTGATTCCGGCGCTTATACTCTGGGTAGTCATGCCGACGTGAACGTTTATGTGTATGATGAAAACGGCATAGAAGTTCGCCGAATATATGCTGGATGGCAAGATGCCGGAAAGCATAATATTGATTGGGATGCCAAGGATAACAGCGGTAATACAGTAGACGATGGCAGATATACATTTGAGATTGAGGCAGTAGGTGAGATAGGACAGATAGTATCTTCAAACACACATGTCATGGGAGAGGTTACCGGCATTACATATGAAAGCGATATGCCCTATTTGATGATCGGAGATAAACTGGTGTCTCCGTCTGAGATTGTGGAAGTTGAAAAAACAATGGTCAGTGATTAGTGTATTATGGGAGATGCAAAGTCAAAAATGCAAAACAGAAAGTCTAAATTTATAGATCAAACAATAAATTGTTAACCATAAATAACTAAGAAGTAAGAAAGGGGGACAAAATGTCACTTTCAAGCGCACTTTTTTCCGGGATAAGCGGCCTAAACACCCTTGGGAATGCTATGACGGTAATCGGCGATAATATTGCCAATGTGAATACCACTGGGTTTAAGTCAAGCCGTGCTACTTTTCAGGATGTCTTAAGCCAGACCGTGTCAACCACTGCCGGTTCCTCGCAGGTGGGGCGCGGCACTTCCTTGGCTGACATTGCGAGCACGTTTGCCCAAGGATCTTTTGCATCTACGGATTCGGCTACTGATTTGGCCATTGGCGGCGAGGGTTTTTTCGTTGTGAGAGAACCAAACAATACAAATAATGAATTCTACACACGAGCTGGTGAGTTTCGGTTTGACAGGGATGGCAACTTTACCACACCCGCAGGTTACATTGTGCGAGGGTGGGCTTTGGATCCGGACACCGGTGCGACTCAAGGCTCTGTGGGAGATATTATGCTATCTTCATTTACATCGTCGCCGTCCGAGACGGATGAGTTAACAGTCATCACTAATCTTAACTCAGGTTCTACCAATAATTCCTCTGGAAGCAATACCAGCCTTTCCGAGCAATGGGACGGTAATCTCACTACGCCGCTTGGTGATTCAAATTATGATTATCAGAGCACGTTAAAGGTATACGACTCACTTGGGGATACGAACGATATAACAATGTATTTCGACCGAGGTGAATCTACCGGGGTATGGGAATATGTTGTAACATGCAACCCAAGCGACGACGAGCGTAGCATATTTGATGCCAGCAGTGATGGAGGCTATGGCATGCTGGGGCGGGGAACTATAACGTTTAGCAGTAGTTCCGGAGCCATGCAAGATATCACCTTTTCAAGATTTGTCGGCAATACAAACGGAGGTGATCCGGATGATATGACTGCCGCTGCTTGCTGGGACACCCAGAGCACTGCAAGTGACCTTACCAACGGCCATTTTACCTGCACACCTCTTTTCATAACAGGTGGAACAGCTATGACAATAGAGTTAGACCTTGGTGCTGCCCATGACGGGACAAGTTGGGCAAACAACTCATTGTCCACAAGTCAGTTTGCATCTTCTTCTACAACAATCTTTCAATCTGCCAACGGCTACGGTGCCGGGGATTTGCAGTCGGTTAGTGTGGGAACTGATGGTGCTATCACGGGCCAGTACTCCAATGGCGAGGTTATTCCACTCTACCAGGTGGCCCTGGCCAAATTTCAGAATCAGAATGGCTTGTACAAAGTAGGCGGAAATCTTTTTAAAGAGACAAGGATCAGTGGTGTCCCCATTACAGGGACAGCGGGGGCCAATGGTTTAGGCAATATTTCTTCCAACTCTCTTGAGCAGTCTAATGTTGATATTGCCACGGAATTTGTGAAGATGATTACTACACAAAGAGGCTTTCAGGCCAACTCTAAGATCATCACTGTGACAGACCAGATGCTTGCGGAAGTAATTGCATTAAAACGATAAACATACAAGAGTGAGTATATGAGAATACTTATCCTTTTTTGGTGGAGGCAAACCTTAAGACCTTAGACAGCATCAAGGCGCCTATATTCAAGTGGCTGCTTGAATAAGGGCCGGATCAGGAGGATATTTATAGCCACCTTGTTGCTAACCAATATGGGTTGCTTGACTGGCGTTTGCCTTCCGGTTCGGTAGTTTGAAGCACATGCGGTTTCCCAGGAAATGGCCTTTCTTCGAGGCCCGAAGCTCACAATGGGCGACGTCACTTTGGGCAGTGGAAAAACGGCTAAAAAGGCGTGGAAAAACTAAGAGGAGATCCATTTAGTTTTAAGCCAAATCCTCGCCTTTTTTCGACAAGATCCTTTATATCTGTCCTGTTTGTACAATGAAATCTTCGATCTTGCCGGCCTGGTGCATGCCCGGTCTGCTTATGGGCTCAAGGAATGGGCTGAATGTAAGGCGATACTCAAGCAAGTTGCAAAAAAAGTTCGAGAAGTAGACTACCACCTTGTATACAAGCAAAAGGCGGCGTAATGATTGTCATGGCAGATGCGTCAACAGATTGACAGGGCTGTTGGGCTTTGACATGCTTTCTGAGTCAAGGCAAATTGATGCAACTTCCGTCATAAATAAAAGCTTGGGCCTTCAAAATAAGATCTTTCTTTCAAAAACCTCCCAAAACCAGCGAATTTAAAAGACATTTATAATAACCTTCCGAGTTTATCCTCGAAGTTTTTTGATTCAAAAACCTATTAGTTTATTTCAAGTTCAATGTTCAAAAGAAATGGCACAAAGGTTGCTGTAATAGCCTGTAAATATTTTACTCGCTTACAGAGGAAGCCGTATGGATATTGCAACATTACTTGGGATTATTTCGGCCTTTGGCCTTGTACTTGTGGCCATCGTAATGGGAGGTGGTATTGGGCTATTTATCAACTATCCATCCCTGATGATTGTAGCAGGCGGCACCCTTGGCACAACGATGATCAACTATCCTTTAAAAGAAGTTATTGGTGTAATTAGTGTCTTAAAGAACGTGTTTTTTACAAAAGCGAGCTCAGCGAAGGATATCATCAAACAATTTAGTGACTTTTCCAATAAAGCGCGTCGGGAAGGAATCCTTGCCCTGGAATCTGAAGTAACGAACCTTAATGAAGAGTTTTTGCAAAAGGGGATTCAGCTTTCCATTGATGGTCTGGAGCCTCAGTCTATACGGGAGATCCTTGAAACAGAGATTTCTTACATACAGGATCGGCACAAACTAGGCGCAGAGATCTTTACTACCATGGGTACTTATGCCCCCGCGCTTGGTATGGTGGGAACACTCGTTGGTTTGGTGCAGATGTTACAGAACATGAGTGATCCCAGCGCCATAGGGCCTGCCATGGCCGTGGCGCTTCTGACTACCTTTTATGGTGCAGTGGCGGCAAATCTCCTTTTTATGCCTATTGCAGGAAAGCTTCGGACACGAAGTGGTGAGGAAGTTTTGGTCAAGGAGTTGATGATCGAAGGTGTGATCTGTCTTTCAAATGGAGAGAATCCACGTATTGTCGAGCAAAAACTTATGGCCTTTTTAGCGCCAAACCAACGGGAAACGGAGGCGAAGTAAGACTTGGCAGGAAAATCAAAAAAAGGTCGATCTGAAGACGGTCTGAGTCAGAACGGTATAAGGATTATGATCGTGAGCCTGTTCATTATTCTCTTGGCGTTTTTTATTGTACTCAATTCAATGGCTGTCATCGATGATAGAAGAACGCTTGCCGCATTAGGTTCGTTGGTAGGAAGCTTCGGGATTTTGCCTGGTGGCCTGTCTCCGACCGAAGAAGGTGATATGGCAGTGCTTTCTCCTGGTAAGGTGCCAATGAGTACCGGCGGCGAATCATTACAAATATCAGGGTCGGACAAGCCAGGCTCTAAATCCATTATCATGCGGTCAGTGCCGGATGGTGAGATAGTAAGCATTCAGGATGAGGTGCTCTTTGAGAAGGATAGCTACAAAATCAAACCGGCGGGTTACGATTTCCTGAAGAGGCTTTGCGGTGTCATCAACAAGGGAGAATATCCTGTTGAGATTACCGGGCACACAGACAGCAGACCTCCAGAGGAGAAATCCGTACATTCCAACCAAGAGCTTTCTTCTCTGAGGGCGCTTGAGGTCCTGAAGTTCTTTGCAGTTGTTGGCGGTATTAATCCATCGCGTTTGACGGCATATGGTTGTAGGGAAAGCAGGCCAATTGCAAGTAATGAGACAAGGCAGACAAGGGCGCAAAACCGAAGGGTTGATATCCTATTTACACAGGAGAAAGCAGAAGATCTCAAAGACATTTACAAAAAGGATGAATCCGGGTTTGTGCTTTTTAAGCGATTTGTATTTCGCATATTTGATTAGGCTAATAAGCCATGGGAAAGAATAAAGGGAAAGGCAGCGAGGAAAAAGCAGATACCACGATGTGGATGGTCACTTTTGGTGACCTGTTGATGCTGCTGTTGACTTTTTTTGTAATGCTCTTGACTATGTCTTCTATGGATACAAAGGCACTCAAATCCGCCTTCAGTCTCTTTGACGGCGGAATCGGCGCGCTGGAGTTTTCGAGCCTTGGAAAGATAAAGGATCTAGAAAAAAGAGGTGACCTCATTGCGTCAAAAGGTATTGATCTGTCGATGCTGTCTGCCCTAAATGAACGTCTTGACGGATTGTTAGCATCACTTGAGCCCGAGGAAATTTTAGGCCGGGGGACACTGGAACGTGTCTTTGGCAAGGGAGATGATCGCCAAGGCGATGCGGTTCTTGCTGGTCTTGGCAATATGATAGATATCTCAGAAGATGACAGAGGTGTTGTTTTGACAATACGGGCAGAGCTTGTCTTTGATTCTGGAAAGTCTGAAATCAGGTCGGAGATGCTTCCACTGCTTGATACGGTAGCCAAACTGCTAAAGCGTATCTCAAATGAGGTCCTCATTATGGGACACACTGACAATATTCCAAGTCGAAGTGGGCAATATCGTTCAAACTGGGATCTGTCCCTTTATAGGGCGCTAAACGTGTATAGGTATTTTTTAAAAAAGAAGGGCCTTTCTTCCAAGAGACTCTTTGCCGGAGGATATGGTGACCTTAGACCGAGGTTTTCAAATAGCACAAAAGAAGGGCGGAAGAAAAACAGGAGGGTAGAGATTATCCTGAGAAAAACATGATTGATATATCCTTGTTCTTGTTAGGGTATTTGAAAGGAATGTAGTATGGCAGAAGAAGAAAAAATCTCTGTTGAAGATGACGTGAGTCAGGAGGAATCCAAGGGTTCCTCAAAAAAAATGATTATCATTATAGTAGTTGCTCTCCTCCTTCTGGGAGGAGGCGGCTTTGCAGGGTGGAAATTTTTCCTCGCTGAAAAGCCTTCCGGAGACAGTGGTGAATCCGTCGAAGAAGCTCAAGAGTCTGAAGAAAAGGCCCCATTAGTAAGGATCATGTGTGAGATGAAGCCCTTTATTGTCAATCTGCTGGGTAATCAGGGCAAGCGGTACCTTAAGGCGAAGATTGACATAGAAGTCGATGACGAAGCAATAAAGAAGGAACTGGGGAAACGTAACTCCGAGTTGAGAGATGCTATTTTATTCCTTCTTGCAGGTAAGTCCTTCGATGATATTAGTCGCCCCGGGGGAAAGATCGAACTTAGAACGCAACTGGTTGAACGTATTAATGGCATCTTAGACCAAGGTGGTATCCGGACACTCTATTTTACAGAGTTTGTCGTGCAGTAGACAATAGTAGACAATAGAGGAAGATGTCAAATGCGTGAGGAAGTCAATAATATTTTCTTAGTATAGCAGGTGGAGGGAAGAACAAGCTATGTCCAATGTTTTATCCCAAGAAGAAGTCGATAGCCTCCTCAAGGGTGTTACAAGTGGCGAGATAGAAACGGAATCAGGCGAGGAAGCCTCCTCTGATGGTGTTGTCCGCTATGACTTTACGCGGCAGGAACAGATCCTTCGCGGCAGGATGCCGATGATTGGTGTGATTAACGAACGCTTTGCCTCAAAATTTAGAACCAATCTTTCCGGTATGGTTCGAAGAACGGTGGATGTTGAGGCAGAACCAATGGATATGGTTAAGTTTGAGGATTTTCGTCTCTCTCTGCCTGTTCCGACAAGCCTTCATGTTTTTCGCATAGATCCTCTTGCAGGCCAGGCCCTGGTTGTCTTTGATAGCCCGCTGGTTTTTAGTTTGATCGAATGCTATTTTGGTGGCAAAGGAACGGAACATGTCAAGATCGAAGGTAGAGATTTTACACCAATAGAAAATAGCATGATACAAAAGGTTGTAAGGGCCTGTCTGGGAGACTTTGCCAATGCATGGGAAAGAGTCTTTAATGTTGAGATGACATATATACGTTCTGAAGTAAACCCTGAGTTTGCCGGTATCGTGTTGCCTGGTGATTTGGTTATTATCACTAAATGTAAAGTTGACATTGAAGGCTTTGGAGGTCTTTTGACCTTGTGTGTTCCTTATTCAACTATCGAACCGATTCGTGACAGGTTGTCGGGTGGAGTTCAAAAGGACCAAATAGCGGCAGATGCCCAATGGAGAAAACACCTCCAGGACCGAATCTATGAGACAATGGTCGACATCGTGGTGGAGCTTGGTGCGACACAAGTTACCACAGAAAGGTTGCTCGGCCTCAAGATCGGCGATGTGATTCAACTGGGACAATATGTTAGTGAACCGTTGACTGGCAAGGTCCAGGGGATTGGGAAGTTTATGGGCCGTCCTGGAGTTGTCAAGGGGAATCGGGCATTGAAGATGGAAGGGATGAGTATAAAGGGTGGAGTTTGATTTAGAGATAGTAATCATTGGCTAAGACTAGGGAAGGGTAATGCTGTGGAAGACAAAAAAGACGAGACCAACCAAAATGGTGCTTCTGAAGTAGAGGACTCCCCGGAGAGCAAAGGCGATACAGAGGATCTATCGACGGGAGAGAAAGATCAATCGGGCGCCCAAGGCGCTGATGATGCCAAGGGCCTAGATTTTATTCTGGATATTCCCCTGGAGGTTTCAGTCGAACTAGGTCGGACCGAGATGCTTGTTAATGACTTGCTTCAGCTGGCACGGGGATCAATCATTGAACTATCAAAGCTTGCTGATGGACCAATGGATATCTATGTAAACCGGAAATTGTTCGCCCGTGGCGAGGTAGTGGTTGTTAATGAGAAGTTTGGGATAAGGCTTACAGATATCATGAGTCCCGCAGAGAGAGTTAAGTCATTGAATTGACGCGTGATATCGGTACAGGTAGATAAAGTAGCTTAATTGTTAAGGGGTGAGGATTTGGACGAATTAGCGGGGACATCGGATGTAATTTATCAGCCGGATCTATGGTGGGCAGGTCTTAAGACCTTGGCTATGTTGAGCATTGTGGTTGGTGGCTTGATTCTCCTGCTTTTTATAGTCAAGCGATTTGTATACAAAAGGCATGACGTTGGTCAGGGCCGACTGATCAGGATGCTTTCATTGTATCACATTAGTTCTAAGCAACGAATTGCCTTAATCGATGTGGCCGGCGAGAAGCTTGTTATCGGCATCACTCCGGAGAAAATCACTCGCTTAACAACGGTTAATAATTCAGATGCCTTGCGGCATATTGATGAAGGTGGAACTGTTGGATCAGGGGGTGGTCTATTTCACAAATTCCTAACCTCCTCTCTAAGAGGTAAAGGCAGGTCGAGCAGGGAGTAAGTTGCGTTGAAGATGAAAAATGTGAAATGCAAATTTCTGATAATTAGTTTTCTTTTCGCAGTATTGGTTATTATGCCTAGTATTGTTTCTTCTGCGGCTATGCCTCTGCCTATGCTACAGATTGGTGTCGGTCAAGCAGATGATCCAGGTGATGTGTCGGTGTTACTTCAGATCGTTGCCTTACTTACGGTGCTTTCACTGGCACCTGCAATCTTGATTCTAATGACTTCCTTTACTAGACTTGCTATTGCATTTTCCTTTTTAAGACATGCCCTGGGCACCCAGCAGATGCCACCAAACCAAGTTATGATTGGCCTTGCCCTATTTCTTACTTTTTTTATTATGATGCCCGTATGGAAGCAGGTAAACGAAAAGGCTATCAAGCCTTATCTTGGTGAAGAGATATCACAATCCGAGGCATTAGAAGCGGCCATGAAACCCGTTCGGCAGTTTATGTTTAGGCAAACGAGGGAAAAGGATCTTGCTTTATTTGTGAGTATGGCGAAGCTTGATAAACCAAACACGACTCGCGATATACCCTCTTTGGTGCTGATACCTGCGTTTGTGGTGAGTGAACTTAAGACCGCTTTTATTATCGGCTTTTTCTTGTATATACCATTTTTAATCATCGACATGGTCATAGCCAGCGTTCTTCTCTCCATGGGGATGATGATGTTGCCACCGATCATGATATCGATGCCTTTCAAACTGATACTTTTTGTCCTTATGGATGGCTGGCATTTGATCGTGGGCTCGCTGGTAGAAAGTTTTGTGGGTGGATGATAATATGACACCAGAGTCCGTCGTTGGGTTTGCTCAAGAGGCTATTAAGGTTACGATCTTGGTGGCGATGCCGATGCTGGGACTTGGTCTCATTGTTGGTCTAGTGGTTAGCGTCTTCCAAGCTGTTACGCAGATCCAGGAAATGACATTGACATTTGTTCCTAAGATACTGGTCGTTCTCTTGGGGCTGTTGTTCTTTTCCAACTGGATGCTACAGCAGCTTATAGATTTTGGACGAAACTGTATCACGCAGATACCACTATATATCAGGTGATCATGGATATCCTTGGATTATCACAAGAGCAATTTAAGTGTCTGATCCTGATTCTACTTAGAGTAAGTATTATTCTATTTATGTTTCCTGTTTTTGGAGGGATGATGGTGCCGAAGCCTGTTAAGGCCGGTCTGGCCTTAATGATTACTATAGTGCTTTTTCCGATTGTTCGTCCTGACCCGCGCTTATTTCCAGAAAGTCTGGTGGGTTCTATCAACCTAATCCTTTCCGAATTGGTTTTGGGGTTGATTATCGGCTTAACTATTCGTCTTTTCTTTGCGGCTATCCAGTTGGGTGGGCAGCTTATTGGGTTTCAAATGGGGTTTGCGATTGCAAATGTTCTCGATCCTGAGTCAGGCACGCAGGGTTCTATTTTGGCACAACTTGGATACTGGGTGGCCCTTTTGTGCTTTCTGATACTGGATGGTCATCATGTGTTGCTGGAGACGTTAGCTAACAGCTTTTCCATCATCAAGATGGGATCATTGGGTATCGGCGCCGGCATCTTCAACAGAATATCGGAAGTCTCTGGAGATATGTTTGCCATGGCGATTAAAATTGGCGCTCCGGCGATTACAGCGCTTCTGTTAACAAGTGCTGCATTTGGCATTATTGCCAGGGTGGTTCCACAGGTTAACATACTTATTGTGGCCTTTCCGATAAAGATTGTTGTGGGGTTATTCTTTTTTGGGATTTCATTGCAGATACTCCTTCACTTTACGAGACAATATGTAACGGGATTTGAAGGAATGTTAACAGTTATCATGAGACTTATGAGGGTGTAAGTTTTGCCAGAAGGTCAGGATCAACAAGAAAAAACTGAAAAAGCAACACCTAAAAAGCGCTCGGAGGCGAGAAAAAAAGGTGATGTTGCAAAAAGCCGAGAGGTGTCCTCTGTGGCTGTGTTGTTGGCAGGGCTTTCAACGTTATGTCTCTTTGGCCCCTTTATGCATAGCCACTTGAGTTCTTTAATGAAACGAAGTTTTTTGTTAATCAGGACCCCGGTTTTGGATTTACCAGGGCTTTTAACTATTAGCGAAGACGCGGTGCTGCAATTTATTGTAATAGTAATACCGGTGATGGCAGGTGTGGCCTTGATCGCAGTTTTATCGAACCTTATGCAAGTGGGTGTCATGTTTTCTTGGAAGAAACTGGCCCCTGAGTTTTCCAAGATTAGCCCGCTGAAGGGGTTGGGGCGACTTTTTTCCAAACAGTCCCTTATGGAATTGTTTAAATCTTTGACAAAGCTTTCAATAGTTGGGGGGATTGCATATTGGACGATCAAAGGGGAAATGGATCAGATCCAAAACCTTGGCAGCATAGAGGTTTTGGGTATAGCCTTGTATATTCTGAAAGTGATTCTAAAGATCTTTCTCCGCGTATGCATAGTAATGGTAATTGTGGCTGTCATAGATTATACGTTTCAAAAGTGGCAGTTTGAAGAGAAGCTAAAAATGACCAAACAGGAAGTGAAAGAAGAACACAAGCAGAGCGAAGGGGATCCGCTAGTCAAATCGAGGATAAGGAGAACTCAACTAGAGGCAGCCAGAAAGCGTATGATGCAAGAAGTGCCTAAGGCCGATGTCGTTGTGACAAATCCGGTTCATCTCGCATTGGCCGTCAAGTATGACAACTCGGTTATGAACGCTCCCCGAGTGGTAGCCAAAGGAGCAGAATTAATAGCAGAAAGGATCAAGACGTTGGCCAGAGAAAGTGCCGTTCCAATCGTTGAAAACAAGGAGTTGGCCCAAAACCTTTACAAGATGGTTGACATTGGCGACGAAGTTCCTTCGGACTTCTATCAGGCTATAGCCGAGGTCTTGGCTTATGTCTATCGGCTAAAAGGTAAGGCTGCATAGATGGAAACCTCTACGCAAGGTTCATTAAAAGATACATTCTTATCCAACATTAGCGATACCGCCATGGTTATTGGAGTAGTTGGTATCTTGATGGTGATGATTATACCGCTGCCTTCATACTTGTTGGATTTCTTGTTGGCCCTGAACATTACTTTTTCGATCATCGTGATTCTAATGGCTATGTACACTGTCAAGCCTTTAGATTTTGCAATATTTCCTACTCTCTTATTGGTGACTACCCTCTTTAGGCTTTCGCTGAATATAGCCTCTACAAGGCTCATTCTTCTTCATGGAAACGAGGGAGCGCTAGCCGCGGGAAAGGTTATCAAATCCTTTGGAGATTTTGTTGTAGGTGGGAACTACGTTGTGGGCATGGTAGTCTTTGTAATCCTTGTAATCATCAATTTTATTGTTATTACCAAAGGATCTGGGAGAATTGCTGAGGTGGCGGCCCGCTTTACGCTTGATGCCATGCCGGGAAAACAGATGAGTATTGATGCCGACTTGAATGCAGGGCTCATAGAGGAAAATGAGGCGAAGAGTCGCCGAGAGGTTATATCTCGAGAGGCAGAGTTCCATGGCGCAATGGATGGTGCAAGCAAGTTTGTCAGAGGTGATGCTATTGCAGGTATTGTCATTTGTCTCGTCAACATCATTGGTGGTTTTATTATTGGAGTACTTCAAAAAAAGATGTCAGTAGGAATGGCAGCCCAGAACTATACACTTCTTACAGTCGGTGACGGTTTAGTGACCCAAATCCCAGCCCTTATTATATCAACTTCCGCAGGAATTGTAGTAAGTCGTGCGGCTGCTGAATCGAGCATAGGTGTTGATTTTAGCAAACAGCTTTTGTCTAACCCGAAGGCTGTCTATCTTGGATCGGTGATTATCTTTATGTTCGGGCTTATTCCCGGCCTTCCGCATTTGCCCTTTATGGTTCTTGGTGCAACTATTGGAGGGGCCCTTTATGTGTTTCAAAAGAAAACGCGGGAGGCCTTAGCAGCAGTATCCGCCAAGGAGGCGGAGGCGGAAAAGGCCGAGGAGGCCCCCGAGTCTGTGGAACATCTTCTTTTGCTCGATCCGATGGAACTTGAGGTAGGTTATGCAATAATTCCTCTTGTTGATCGAGAGCAGGATGGCGAGCTTTTAGATCGTATTAGGTCGATGAGGCGTCAGTTTGCCTTGGAAATGGGTATGGTCATTCCTTCGATCCACATAAGAGACAATTTGAACCTGAAGCCATCTGAGTACAGGATTCTGATTAAAGGAGTTGAGGTCGGAAAGTTTGAGCTAATGGCTGATCACTTAATGGCTATGGATCCTGGAGATGCAACTCAAAAGATTGACGGTATTCCAACCGAAGAGCCTGCTTTTGGGCTTTCCGCGGTGTGGATAAACGAGAAAAAACAAGATGAGGCGAAATTTGCAGGATATACGGTAGTCGACAATACGGCTATTATTGCAACTCATATTAGTGAGATTATACGGCACCATGCCCATGAGCTTCTAGGCCGTCAGGAGGTTCAAACCCTTCTGGATAATCTTGCCAGAACGCATCCCAAAGTGGTGGAAGAGCTCACACCGGCACTGCTCTCTTTAGGTGGCATTCAAAAGGTATCGCAGAATCTCCTGAGAGAGGGGGTTTCTATCAGGGACATGTTAACCATTGTAGAGGCTTTGGCTGATTACGCTCCAGTTACTAAAGATCCGGATATGTTGACAGAGTATGTCCGACAGAGACTTGCTCGTGCTATTGTAAGCTCTCGTGTGCCGGAAAATGGTGTTTTGAATGTTTTGACTCTCGAGCAAGATGTAGAAGATGTTCTGTTAGATAGTGTTCAGCACACTGAACACGGTTCGTACCTTTCAGTAGATCCAAAGGTTGCCGGTTCTATAATGAACTCAGTGAACAAAGAGACGGAAAAGGCTATGGCAAGAGGTTTTGAGCCTATTATTCTTTGTTCACCACAGCTGAGAAGACATTTTAGAAGAATGATAGAGCGGTTTGTACCATCTCTAATGGTGCTTTCTCATAGTGAGTTATTGGATAGTGTTCAATTTAAATCACTCGGAAAGGTTAGTCTGGAGAATGCAGGTTAGAAAGTTTCGGGCAGGCACCATTCAAGAAGCAACGAATATGGTTAAACGAGAACTAGGTTCTGAGGCCCTTATATTGTCGACTCAAAGGCTTGGTAAAGAGAAAGGGCGGTCGAAACATGGTCGTCGAGACACGTTCGAGATATATGCCATACCAGGTGATGCACATAGGGGGACAGAAAAACACAGCTCTTGCAGTTCTGATTGTTTGAGCGATGTTAAGTCCGATTTGATGAATATAAAGGAGACGCTTTTTCTCTTGAGTAGATCGCAACATCTTATGGAAGATTTGGCCGCAAATCCGGAAGTAATTGGTCTATATGCCAAGATGATTCGCAGTGGTATTGCAGAGGCGAATGCTCACAGTTTCTTGAACAGTGGTGGGGCCTTGGAAGAAAATGCACATTCAGAATTTGAAGACTTGCATGAGCGGGTCCTGCAGGAGATTCTAAAAGTTATTGATGTTACTGATCCTTTCGGTCGGAGTAAAGATCAAACAATTGCTGCCTTTGTTGGGCCTACAGGTGTTGGCAAGACAACGACGGTTGCTAAGTTGATGGCTAATTTCAGTCTGAAGCAGAAAAGAAGTGTCGGACTTATTTCCATAGATAATTATAGAATAGGAGCGATGGAACAACTAAAGACGTATGCTTCCATACTTGGTGTACCATGTTTCCCTGCATTTACTCGTTCCGACCTCCAGTTTGCCTTGAAGCGACTGAAGGACAAAGATGTTATCCTCATAGATACGGCTGGGCAAAGCCATTACGATATGCAACGTATGGAAGAGTTGGCGCGGTTGGTGACGAGTAATAGTTGTATAAACTGTCATTTACTTCTTAGTGCTGCAACCAATGAATCAGAAATGGACTCAGCAGCAAAAAACTTTGGCATGCTAAACTTTAATAGCTACATCTTTACCAAGGCGGATGAGACGAAGGCACGAGGAGTGATTATAAATCAGCTTTTGAAGCTAAAAAAGCCTGTGTCCTTTATCACAACAGGCCAACGGGTGCCCGAAGACATTTTCAAAGCGACTAGAACAAAGATATTGAATCTAATGTTTCAGTAGGAGTCTTTTAAAGTGGATCAAGCAGATGGTTTAAGGGAGATGGTTAAGCAGAAGGCCCATGATATTGGTGGTAGCAGATATATAGGAAAGTTTTCCGGCGAGTCGTCCCTTACACGCGTGATTTCCGTCACTAGCGGCAAGGGTGGGGTTGGCAAGACGAATATTGTCGGCAACCTTGCTATAGCGTTTAGAAGGCTTGGAAAACGAGTTCTGGTCTTGGATGGTGATTTGGGCCTGGCCAATATTGACATCATCTTTGGTCTCAGCCCTGCCTATAACATCATGCATGTAATCAATGGTCAAAAGAGTCTAGCTGAAATAATGGTAGAAGGGCCTGAGGAAATCCAGATCATTCCGGCCGGTTCCGGAGTTCAAGATCTAGTCCATTTGACTCAGGGGCAAAAACTCAATCTGTTAAACGAATTCGATGGCTTGGAAGAAGAGTTTGATATTTTCCTAATAGACACAGGAGCCGGCATTTCATCAAATGTTATCTATTTTAGTATTGCCGCAGACGAGCGAATTGTCGTGGCTACTTCAGAACCTACTTCTATAACCGATGCATATGCCCTAATAAAGGTGATGTATACGAAACATGGCACGAATACTTTCAAATTGGTAGTAAATATGGTGGATCATGAAGAAGAAGCTAGAGCAGTGTTTAAGAATTTAAGTAATGCGATTGTACGGTTCTTGAAGGGAATCTCACTGGAGTATGTTGGCTTTATTCCGAGAGATAGCAATTTGGAGAAGGCCGTCAGGCAGCAAACTACTGTGCTCAAATGCTTTCCCGGGAGTACGTCAAGCAATGGATTTTCCAGGTTAGCTGACAAGTTGCTGGGCACTGCATCAAGTGCTGTGCAGGACGGAAACATTAAATTTTTCTGGAAAAAACTTGTGACAGCTTAATATTATGCAAAATATTCAGGCAAAAAAATCATCAGACTATAAAAGACCAGCTTGGCCCGACACGACAAATCTTAAGGAACGTGAAAACTTGATTATTGAATACGCTCCGTTGGTAAAGCTTTTAGCAAATCGTATGGCTATGCGTATTCCTCCAAGCGTGTCAGTAGATGATCTGGCCAGTGCGGGTATAATGGGTCTTTTGGATGCCATTGATAGGTTTGACCCATCAAGAAAGGTTAAGTTTAAGACCTATGCAGAATTTAGAATTAGGGGCGCTATGTTGGATGAACTCAGAAGCCTGGACTGGGTCCCACGTTCAACCCGAAAGAAGATTCATCAGATGGAAAAGGCCATCATAGCTACCGAAGGAAGGTTGAACAGGCCGGCAGATGATTCGGAGATAGCCAAAGAAATGGGTGTAGATTTAGATACATACTATGATATCCTTAATACCGCGAAGGGGATTGATTTATTTAGTCTTGACGGGTACATCAAGAATGACAAGGATAATTCTGACTCAAAGAGAACGTTCAAGAATTTGATCCAAGCAGATGGTAATCCCGGCGAGCAAGTAATGACCTTTGAAGTCAGGCAGGTTATTGTTGAAGTCATCAAAACGCTTTCGAAAAAAGAACAGATGGTGATCTCGCTATATTACTACGATGAACTGACGTTGAAAGAGATTGGAGAGGTAATGGAACTGACGGAATCGAGAATCTCTCAGATCCATACCAAGACTATTATCAAATTGAGGGCCAAGCTTAGATTGTACCACGAGATGTGAGTGTTTCTATAGATGGACATCGACTCGGAAGAAAAAGAAAGCGAACCAGAAACTGATGAGGTGGCGGAAGCTACTATTATACCGGAAGACAATTCTGAGCAGGACGCCTCTTCCGTCCCGGAAGGCGATCTGGAAGCAGAGGCGCATTCCCAAGAAGGTGGTGGTGAAGCACAAAAAGACGATTCTGCATCTAAGGTTTCAAGATTGCCGGGTTTATCGGCAGTTGGAAATTTCTTTAGCAAATATCGGGGTACGGTTTGTGGGGCTTTTGTTGGTATATTACTCTTGTTTGTAGTCGGTGGGCTAAAATATTTTGTTTTCAATCAAAACAGTGAACCCCAAAGTATCCCTATCCAAGTATTTATTGCTTCTGCCAAAACTGAGCTGACCGATGTCGTCAATTTCGATAAGTTCTTAATACTTCTCGTTAATGATTATAATAAAGCCTATTTATCGTTAACTATGTCGATTAAACCATCAAATAGCCAAGTATATAAAGAGTTAAATGAAAAGAGGACTTTTTTTAGGGGTGTGATTTACAAGGTTTTGGAAGAAAGAGTTAAGGGCAAGAAAAAACTGATGACTCGTAAGGAGAAGCTAAAGCAAGATATTCTTAATGCCCTTAATGCTGCAATAGCCGGTGGTACAGTCTATGAAGTTGTTTTCTGCGAAGTCTTAGAGGTATAATATGGACAGCTCGGCGGGCCAAAGCGATGCAATTAGAGTCATACAAGGGGCAGGGCACCAAGTCTTTGACTCAAAACGGCCATTACAGCCGAGAAAGCGAAAAAAGAAAAAGAGAGATTTTTCCGATAGATCTATGAGATCTAAACCGAGCAAGCGCCGGTATAGCGGTTCCAGAAAAAAGAAAAGAGGCAAAAACGGCTCCAAGATTCCGGGCTCTTTATTAGATACGGTTGTTTGAGTGTGATGGGCCGTGGGTGCAGAGGCCTCAGGTTTGATTTATGATGTTTTCACTATCCGTACAATTTTGGCTGATAATACAGATTGTCCTTGACCTGTGCCTAGTTACTCTCTTTATCGTTTTTGTAAGACAAGTAAGGACTATGAGCGCGAATCTGGGATCAAACTTGGGATTACAAGAAACAGAGGAGGTTGCAAATACACTTGAGTCTGTATTAAAGGATGCAAAAGATGTGGCCGGGCAATTTGAAGTCCAACTAAACGAAAAGAAATGCATTGCTAAGAGGTTAAATGAACAACTTGACAGTCGCATCATAAGCTTGAATCTGCTGTTGAACCGGGCTGAAGCACGTCTAGAATCAAACGACATTGCCGTAGATGGAAACAGTAAATCATACAAGGATGTACATTATTTGCAACGCGAAATCATTGCCCTTTCCGAGAAAGGAGATACCCCCGGGAAAATAGCAGATCGTCTTGGGGTTATTAAAGGTGAAGTTGAGCTTGTGCTCGATCTAAAAAAGAAGTTTCAGGATATAGAGCAGGTCTAAGGGTTCGTGACGAACCCTAATCTATTATCATCTCTATTCACACCATGGGCATTGAACCTCAAAGTGATGAGTATTGATCATATCTTAATACCTTCCTCCAAAGTCGATTTGCACACCAAAAAGGATTCTGCTCTAAGACTGCCGGTAAGAAAGAATGAGTTGGTTGAGGGAAGAGTTGTTAAATCCATCCCGCCTCACCACGCACTTTTAGAGATCAAAGGTAAACAGGTCGTAGCGCAAATAAAGGTGTCTCTGAGGCAGGGAGATATCGCTTCTTTTAAGGTACAAGAGGTTAATCCACAATATATCTTAAAATTGGTTGAAGTTACAGGAGGGCAGAAGCCCGTAGTTGGAGGGCTTTTAAGAGGAGGTGGTTTTAGCGGTTTTCCATACAGATTTCTTTTAGATATATTGGAACCTTTGATGACACATGGTGGGAAGACGGCTCCGGGCAACTTGACTGATATTGTCGTAAAGGTATGGGCGTTACTTCAAGAGATGTCACTTGGTCCTGACAAGGTCCAAAACCCAAGGTTTTTACACTCATTTATATTGAATTCCGGTATGCTCTTGGAACATAAGCTCAAATCCGCATTTCTTTCAGGCATGGGAGCTCGCAATCAAATTAAAGCTCTTATCGGACAAGATTTAAAGGCGCTCGTATTGGGTGCATTGTCAGATCCTAAGAGTATGGAACTATTTTCCGCAGAGAGTACAAAGCACTTTCTTGACAGCCTTGAACAGCTCCAGTTTCTGAATCTGTCGGCGATGGAAGATAAAGGAAAATGTCTCTTTATCATCCCAATGTATTGGGGTAATAAGTTTAAGTTTGCTCAGCTTTTGATAGACCTTGGCGACAAGTCAGGAAGTCAAGCTAATGGAGGTGATAGAGTGTTTAGACTTTCCTTGTTGCTGGATATGTCAAGCCTTGGACCGGTTCGTGCTGACGTATCGATTCTTAGAAAAGTGATTAAAATCGATTTTGTCGTTTGTAATGAAGAAGTACAAAGGCTTTTTGATAACTCTGAAGATTATCTGAGAAATGGGGTTGAAAAACATGGTTTTTCAGTTCAGCAAATTACGTGCGTGTTGGAAGAATATAATATTTTGGCAGAGACTTCGTTGATTGATGATATCATAGATCCAGGGGAGCACCATATTAGCCTGATAATATAGGCCAGTAGAATTATGATTCGAAAGCCCAAAAAAGCAGTGGCCCTTAAATATAGGGCCGGTGAGGACAATGCCCCCCGTGTTGCCGCGAAAGGCGAGGGATGGATTGCCGAAAAGATTATCGAGATGGCGCGAAAGCACGGAATCCCTGTAAAGGATGACCCGGATCTTGTTGAAGTGCTATCAAGACTAGATCTCAGTGAGGCAATACCAGCAGAGCTTTATGTGATCATAGCGGAATTGCTTGCCTTTGTCTACAAAATGAACGGAAAAAAAGGCACAAGCTAGGAAGATTTTTCCTCCACAAAATAGATAATAGCCCTGCATTTGCTACATCACAAAATATCATACCACGCAGGTCGAGTGTCCTCGCGAAATCTTATCACGCTACGCAAGCTTGCCAAAGTATTACAAATTGCGGTAAACTTGCTTGATGTCAAAGATTGATTTCTCACTCATATCCGCTATTCCTTTCTCATATTATCAAGGGATTTTATCCTGGCATCTTCGTTGCAATTACTGCGAACAAAACCTTGAACAAAACCAAGGAAAAAGGTGGAAAGGAGCAATAGAAAGTGAATCTGGGCGTATATAATGCGGTAAGAGGGTGCAAGATCCAGCAACTTAAGTTTGACACAATTGCCAACAACCTTGCTAATGCGGCGACTACTGGGTTCAAAAAGAGTATCCTTCATTTTGATCAGATGCTCCAGGCCCATCAAAAGACCACTGCTACACAAGGCAATATGCGACGTACCGGCAATTCGCTTGATGTCGGCTTGTCAGGAAGGGGCTTTTTCAAGGTAAACACGGCAAATGGGGTTCGATATACCAGGAACGGAAGGTTTAATCTGGATAGTCGGGGCATGTTGACCACATCAAGCGGAGATCCGGTTTTGGGCTCTGGAGGTCCCATCTCTGTTGAAGGTAAAGAGATAACATTTGATGAAAAGGGTGGCATAGAGGCAGACGGAACTCAGGTGGATACCTTGTCAGTCGTTGACTTTCAGGATTCCGTGGTTCTGAAAAAGGAAGGTGCATACTACTACGTCGGCAATGGTGATGAGGCTATGGAGTTTCAGCCTCAACAGACCTCTGTAAAACAAGGATATCTAGAGGAGTCAAATGTTGTCGTTGCAGAGGAAATGGTTCGAATGGTGGAGGCCCTCCGGGATTTTGAATCTTATCAGAAGGTGTTGCAAACATTTAGTGAGATTGACTCCAAAGCGATCAACCAGGTTGGCAGCCCTTAGGAACAAGGAGGTAATGATATGATAAGGGGATTATGGACCGCTGCTTCCGGCATGGCCGCACAGCAGCTCAACGTGGATGTTGTTGCCAACAACTTGGCCAATGCGAACACGGTAGGTTTTAAGAAAAGTCGTGCTGATTTTCAGGATCTTATGTACCAAACCCTTAGTTTGCCTGGAGCATCTACCGCGGCAGGCACCCAACTTCCGACAGGCATCCAGGTTGGAATGGGTTCAAAGCCTATGGGAGTGAACAGGATATTTACACAGGGTGATTATAATCAGACCGGAAACGAGCTTGATCTGGCAATTGAAGGAAGGGGTTTTTTTAAGGTCTTAAGTAATGAAGAGGAGGTCTATACCCGTGCAGGCAATTTCAAGATTGACAGTGAAGGCTATGTCTGTACCTCCGCAGGGAACAGACTCCAGCCTGAGATTACAATCCCGGCAGACACGGTTAACATCTCCATAGATCCTGCCGGGAGGGTGGTTGCCTCTGGGCAAGCGAACACGTCTCTGGCCACATTTGATATGAAGCTATACACTTTTACCAATCCGGCAGGACTCTACAGTATGGGGCGAAATCTATATCGAGTAACCGAGGCCACTGGAGAGGCTATTGAAGGGACACCGGATTCAGATGGGGTGGGAAGCATTTCCCAGGGCTACTTGGAAATGTCGAATGTGAATGTGGTGGAAGAAATGGTTACAATGATTACTGCACAGCGGGCCTATGAGGTAAATTCCAAGGCCATACAGACAGCAGACCAGATGCTTCAGATGGCCAACAACATCAAACGGTAGTACGAGGGGCGAGTGAATTTTCAAACAGATGGAGAATCGAAGATGAAAATTGAAAGATCAGGAAGGTGGCTACATTTCCGATCATTCCTTACGATAACTACAGTAATCGGCATTGTGTTAACGGTGAGCATTTGTCATTTATGGGCTGAGACTGTGCCGACTGTGGTTGTAAAAAACGAGGTTTGGGTTAAAGGAGAGAAGGTTTATCTGAAGGATGTGGCACGCATAGAGTGTTCCGCCCCATTAGATGAAGTGCTTGGTGATATATATTTGGCCTATGCGCCCAGCCCAGGCATGGAAAAGACCTTGAACGGGGCATGGATTAAGTCCAAGGTCAGATCAAAGAGATGGTTGCCGAAAAATATTGTTATGGATGTACCGGAGTTTGTGAGGATTGGGCGAACCTGCCAAACTGTTGAAGATGAGACTTATCTTCGCCGCTATACCGACTATATCGTCCAGCGGATTAAAGGAAGCGAGGACGATTTTATGATTCGCCGCTTTAAGGTGATAGGCAATCGCCCGCTTCCTGAAGGAGAGCTTCAAGTTGAATTGATTAATCAGGGCAAAAGAGAGCTTATCGGCCATGTGAACCTGCGTGCCATAGTGCGAATTGATGGCGAAGTTAAGCGGCGGGTGAGTTTGTCGGGTTGGGTTGACAGATTTAAAGAGGTGGTGTGTATTCGGCAACCCTTGCCACGTCACAGTGTTATTTCAGAAGAAGACCTGTGTCTAAAAAGGAGAAATCTTTCCAAACTTCCCAATAATGTGGTTAAGATTGCAGGGCTAGCCATTGGAAAAAGGCTAAAAAATAGAGTGAAAGCCGGTAGTGTTTTGTTGGCCAGTAGCCTTGAAGATGTGCCTGTCGTAAAAAGGGGTGATCGTGTCACTATTATAGCGGAGTCTTCCTCAATTAGGGTGACAGCCCTTGGCATAGCGCAGGGTGGGGGCTCCGTTGGTGATCAGATATGTGTCAGAAACTGTCTGGGAAAAAAAGAAATCTTTGCCAGCATTGTTGACAGTTCAACCGTGAAAATCGATTTTTAAGGAGCAGTTATGAAAACCGGATTATCGAGCCTTGTTTGTGTCGTTGTAGGTATGGCGATCTTGTCGGGATGCGCTTCTATGGTACAAAAGTCTGCCCCTGAAACCCATGCCAAAGATATTCATGGCCCGCAATATCCAAGCCTCAAACCTCCAACACCCTCTGAAGGGTCTCTGTGGACAGACAGCGGTAGCGCCATGCTCTTTGTAGATATGAAAGCCAGAGAGATTGGGGATCTGGTTACTGTCAGGATTTCTGAAAGTCCCACAGGCAGCTTATCTGCCAAAACAGAAACTAGTCGGGATTCGAGTATAGAAGCGGGCATTACGAATGCTTTGGGTTATATGAAGTACCTGGACGATAAAAATAGCCGTTTGGACCAAACCAGCCTATTTAAAGCCAACTTCAAGCCCAGCTTTACCGGCGAGGGAACAAACGAGCGCAATGGGAGCCTAGATGCCTACATTACTGCAAGAGTGACACAAGTTCTTGCAAACCTAAATCTTCGTATATTGGGAAGACAGGAGATCAAGGTAAATAATGAGACTCAATACATAACTATTTCCGGGATAGTAAGGCCCCAAGATATAAATACAAACAATGAAGTTCAGTCGTGCTACATTGCTGATGCGAGGATAGGGTATTCAGGCAGGGGCGTTATAGCAGACAAGCAAAGTCCAGGCTGGTTAATGCGAATCCTTGACACTGTGTGGCCTTTCTAGTTGTCGGTTGCCGATTGTAAGTTTTTATTCATTCGTGGTGAGGAGAGTGTTTTACGATGAAAAGAAAAAGCACCTTGATGAGATCTATTTGCTTAATTACGCTGATGCTTTTATTTATTTGTACTGACGTATTTGCTGCAAGGATAAAAGATGTTGCTTCTATTCAGGGGGTAAGAACCAACCAGTTGGTGGGCTATGGGCTTGTTGTGGGATTAAATGGTACCGGAGACAAATCCGGAACCGGTTTTACCATCCAGTCCCTTGGAAATATGATTGAACGCTTAGGTGTCCATGTAGATAAATCGAGTATATCAGTTAAGAACGTAGCAGCAGTTATGGTCACTGCCACTGTACCTCCCTTTGCAAAGACCGGAAATAAGATCGATGTTGTGATCTCTTCTATAGGAGATGCCAAGAGTCTCCAAGGAGGGACCCTTCTTTTGACTCCGCTGCGAGGTGTGGATAGGAAGGTCTATGCGTTGAGCCAGGGTGCTCTTTCTGTGGGGGGGTTTGCGGCCGGCGGTGGCGGTGGTGGCGGGGTGACAAAAAATCATCCCACTGTGGGCAGGATTTCAAGGGGCGCCACGGTTGAGCGTGAAATTCCTATGTCTGTGCAGGGCAAAGATGAGCTAATCATAGCCTTGAGTAACCCTGATTTTACGACGGCTACAAGGGTTCGCCGGGTAATCAATAGGAAGTTCGAACAATCATTGGCAAAGACGATAGACTCAGGCACGGTTAAGGTTGAGGTGCCGGAAAAGTTCCGTCAACAGGTTGTGGAGGTGGTTGCAACGCTGGAAAACCTTCAAATAACCCCTGATTCTGTTGCCAAGGTGATAATGAATGAAAAGACAGGTACGGTTGTAGTGGGTGAAAATGTTAGAATATCTACTGTGGCGGTTGCGCATGGTAATTTGAGTATTGTGATCAAAGAGCAAACCTCAGTATCTCAACCGGCGCCATTTGCGCCGGCGCCGCCTAAAGGCACTGAGATCGAGCAACTTGAGACTGAAGATGGCCCTATTGTTGTGGCCCCGGGGGGACACACAGTCGTAGTTACGGATTCCGATCTGGTCGTTGAAGAAGAACAAAATCAGTTGTTGCTCATTCCTGGTGGGAGTACGATCGGGGAGTTGGTACGTGCGCTTAATGCTATTGGAGTAACTCCCAGAGACTTGATTACTATTTTCCAGGCTATCAAAGCTGCCGGGGCCTTGCATGCGGAGTTGGAGATAATCTAGAAATGCAAATAGATACGGAAATAATGGGGACAATGGACGTAAAAACGGCTGAAGTTTCGTCAGATAGAAATATGAAAGACGTACGACTCAGGCGTGTGTGTGGTGATTTTGAATCCGTCTTTATTAACTATATTCTAAAATCAGCCAGAAAGGCGTTGCCGGAAAATGGGCCTTTTGACAATACCAATGAAAGTAAGATTTATAAGTCTATGATGGATGAAAAGATGGCTGTTTCTATGGCAAAGGGTCGGGGTGTAGGGCTTGGCCGTCTCCTTTACGAAGATCTGTCACAGAACTTAAAATCGTCATCTAAGCGTACGGCTTCAGCGAAAGGGTGTTTGATCCGATAACGATGTTAGGAG
Organism: Desulfobacterales bacterium S7086C20; assembly: GCA_001751075.1. Taxonomy (GTDB): domain Bacteria; phylum Desulfobacterota; class Desulfobacteria; order Desulfobacterales. The sequence goes on from MAVP01000002.1 coordinate 44,688, forward strand.
AAACAGCATGCAAACACAAATCAAGATGCTCGAAAATTTCTTCTATGACAAAATCTTGCTTTATCAAGAACTTGTGGAATATCTGAAGAAAGAGCGGGATTATTTGACAAAAACAGACATGGATGTTCTATGGGAAATCTCTGCAAAAAAACAGGACATTGTGTTTCGCATCGAGACAATTCGCGAAAAGATACTCGCTGCCTTGTCAGAGTTATCTGTAGAGCATGGGATGGATGTTTCATCCTTTTCTTTGGCCAAGGTGGTCTCCTTGATTCCGTCCGCCCAGCGTGTAGGGCTTAGGAAGATCTATTTGACACTTGTGGGCTTAAAGACAGAGACTAGACAGTTAAGCCGTGAAAACAAGGTGTTTGTCGAACAAAGCCTCGATTTTCTTGATGAACTTATTACTGTTATTGCCGGCTCAAGTAGCAAAAAATGCCTATATGACGGTGGCGGATCACTGAATGGCAAAGGCCATTCAAGCCTGTTGCTATACAGGGAGGTATAACCATGTCAGGTGGTATTGGGCTATTATTGAGCATTGCTAAAGACGCATTGGCTGCGCAACAGTACGGCATCTATGTGACTGGCCATAACATTGCCAACGTCAACACACCCGGCTATTCAAAACAGAGTGCTGTGTTAGAGGCAAGAGATCCTGCACCGTTTGGAGGTGTGGTCCTCGGACGAGGTGTCAACACAACGGAGATTACTAGAAATTGTGACCAAATCATTGAAAATCGGGTTATGCAAGGAAAATCGGATCTCTATTCCTTCAAGGGAATGGAGAATTACATGGTGGCCCTTGAAGGATTGTTTAATGAAAATACAGATAAAAGTTTAAGCAATATCCTAGGTGATTTCTGGAACCGTTGGCATGATATTGCGAATAATCCATCCGCAGTTCCGGAACGTATTGCCTTGTATGAGCATAGCAAGCTGCTTTCTGAGCAGTTGAACTCATTCGACGTCGATTTGGAACAGCTTAGGACGGATTTGACCAATGCGCTTGACGCTGGTGTAGGAAGGGTAAACGAGATTACATCTGAAATCGCCAGTCTCAATACAGAAATTATAGTCATGGGAGTCGATGCTTCAGCCAACGATTTAAAGGATCAGCGCAATGTGCTTTGCTCAGAGCTTGCCGAATATATTGACATGAAAGTATTTCAACAGGAGCACGACTCTTTTACTATTGTTTCTGCTAAGGGAGTTGTTTTTGTTGATGGCGATACCAGCTATGATCTTGAGTTGGACGGCACATCCGTCAAGTGGCAGGGTTCCGGAGGAAATGAAGTTGACATAACGGATCATATTTCCAAGGGAAAACTAGGTGGATTTCTTGAGATGCGCGATGAGGTTGTGGCAAAATATAAGCAGGACCTGACAGAGCTTGCCTCAGAATTCATATGGGCGGTGAACGAGCAGCATAGTAAGGGGGCAGGGTTGACCACCTTTAGTTCAGCCACCGGGACATACAGTTCTTCCAGCCCCGGGTCGGCTGTTTCCACCTCTGCATCGGGCTTAGACTATTACGACAAGGTAAGCACTGGGACATTTCGCGTTTATGTCTACGATAGCACTGGTGCGTTGGCCAACGCTGCCAACGTCACAGTAACTGCCGGCGCGACCACGCTTAGTAATATTGCAACCGCGATCAGCGCGGTGGACCCTGACATTACGGCTACAGTGAACGGTAGTGGTCAGCTGGCTATCTCGACTACGAATAGTCACACTTTTGCCTTTTCCAACGATACGAGTGGTGCTTTGGCCGCCCTCGGCATAAACACTTTTTTTACCGGCTCTACAGCGGGAGGTATTGACATAAACAGTACGATCGCATCCGACAAAGACTACATCGCAGCTGCCCAGATCGACTCCACAACAGGAAGCTTTGCTACCGGCGATAATACAAATGCCCAGGCAATTGCTGATCTACAATATTCTTCCATGCAAATATCTGAGTGGACATATGACAGGATCAATGGAAACACAGAAGGCACCACTACTGCTACTATTGATGACTACTACCATAGTTTGATAGGCTCTCTGGGAATTAAGGCCTCTAGTATCAAAAGGTCTAGTTCCTTTAGTGAGAATATGGTTCATGAGTTGGAGACCATGAGGGATAGTATTTCGTCTGTTTCCCTTGACGAAGAGATGACTCAGCTTATGCAATATCAACACGCTTATTCGGCAGCAGCCAAGCTGTTTAGTGTGGCAGACGAAATGATGCAAACTTTGCTGGCTCAGAAGTAAAGGGACTTTTGTTATGAGAGTATCCAATAAGACGTTTTTTGATACAGCCAGGTTTAATCTTGCTAATCTTACGGATGATTTGAACAGGGCCAATATGGTTGTGTCATCATCAAACAGGCTTTTAAAGCTATCAGATGATCCTGTCGGTCTCATACAAGTGCTCAATATGAGATCGAGCCTTTCAAATATTGAGCAAATGGGGCGCAACATTGCCTTGGGGAAATCATGGCTGGCATCTTCGGAAAGTGCGCAAACCAATGTCCAAAACTTGGTTTCTGATACCAAGGCCCTGTGTGTGCAAATGGCTAGTGCTACTACAGGGGCTGCGCAAAGGCGTTCTGCAGCAAAAAGTGTTGAGAATAATCTAGAAGAAATTGTTGCCTTGGCTAACACTAATGTAAATGGCCGCCATATTTTTGCTGGTTTAGAAACAGATAACACGGCTTTTACCCTTAATGCGGATAACAGCGTTACATACAACGGGGACAACAACGCTTTTACTGTCAAGATAGGCAGAAATGCCTCCGTAAAAATTGGGGAAGATGGCCAAACGGTGTTCCAACCTTCCGGTGCAGGTGCTAGTGATGATATATTTGTCATCATGAAGGATTTGATAACGGCTCTACAGGGAAATGACATTGACGGTATTCAGACAGCAATGACAAATCTGGACACTTTTTTTGATCACAATTCCGGCCAAATCTCCGATGTCGGTTCCAAGATGATACGCATGGAGATAAAGGCTAATGTATTCCAGGATCTGGAGATTTCTAATAAAGAAAGACTTTCGGAAATCGAGGAACCGGATATAGCAGAAGCGATACTGGAATTAAAGGCCAAGGAGTTTGCCTATCAGGCGGCGCTTGCCGCCACTGCCAAGGTGTTACAGTTAAGTATCGTTAACTATATGTAGAAGGCAGTGAACAGTGTTCAGACAGTAGGCAGAGAAAGAGAAAATCGATATACGGACTGACCATTGACCACTGAGACCGCGCCATGTTAATACTGACAAGGAAGTCAGGGGAAAAGATTACCGTTGGTGATGACGTTATTGTAAAGGTGTTGGAAATCAAGGGGTCTCAGGTCAAGCTTGGCATTGAGGCGCCAAGGGGTATTTCGGTACATCGTGGTGAGATCTATGAAAGGATTCAGAAAGAGAACTTGCTGGCCGCAGGTATCGAGGTCGGAGATTTTGAGGCAGCTTCAGAGCTTTATTCAGCCAAAAGCTATACGATCAAAAAACAGGAGGAGTAAGTGAAAGCTGAGACTACACGATTTGGTACAGTTGAGGTTCCTGAGGAAAAAGTTATTGCCATGCCACGCGGTATGCTTGGTTTCCCTGACAAAAAGCGGTTTTGTATTATTCCCCATAAGAAGGACTCCCCCTTTTTTTGGTTTCAATCACTTGATGATCCTTCTCTGGCCTTTGTGATTACAAATCCATGGTTGTTTAAACCGGATTACGTAGTTGACATGGGTCCGGCGATCCAAGAAATGGGCTTAAATGGGCAAGGCGAAAACATGCCTTTAGAATGTTATGTCCTGGTTACCATACCGAAGGAGGCACCTGAAAAGATGACTGCAAACCTTATTGGCCCACTGGTTATAAGCCCCGAAACCTGCCAAGCTGTTCAGATTGTGCTATCCAACGAAGCCTATTCTCACAAATACTCTCTTGTAGAAAAAAAGGCGGCTTAAGGGTTCGTCACTCAATAACTGTCACATCTCGCTGGTCTTTTAGGCCGTCTTCCGCGTTGCTTGGTTGGTTACATACCTCGGTATGCTCCTGCCCGAACGCCTTTAATACAACCCAAAATCCTTCGCAATCTTGAGACACTTATTTTGTGACGAACCCTAAAGTGATCTTCATTTCGCTGTAAGAAACCACGTCCTTCGGGTTTGATTCTTTACCTCTCCTTTGGTTCGAACATAAGACATGGCATATTTGAGCTTCTAAGAACGAGTGTCGCAGGCAGTGTTTTGCCTTTGAATTTCATTCGATAGCATCCACAGGGAAAGCGTTTGTCCCAAGTGACATAGTAATGCTTGCACTTGTGGCAGTCTATAAGTCGTTTCTTTCTAATCTCTCGTTTCATGGTATATGTTATAAGGCTATTCAGATTTCATGCCAAAACTCATTTAAACATTCCGGTTGACATTGTATGCGAAAATGGAGTATATGGGCATGTATAAAGGTGTTCTTGCCCGTTTTTCGGTCATGGAAGTGGCGTGGGGACTTGTATGGAACAGGTACTGCTGCTAAATGCAACATTTGAACCTTTGAAGGTAATCGACTGGAAGAGGGCGATAAGGCTTCTTACCCTGGGCAAGGTTGAGGTATTGGAGGAGTACAATAGGGAGGTTCGCTCAGTCACCTTTGCCTTAAGGCTTCCGTCGGTACTCAGGCTCCTTAGATTTGTCAGGTACAGAAAAAAGGATATCAGATTTTCCAGAGTCAATATATATGCTAGAGATGGGTTTCGGTGCCAATATTGTGGGAAAAAGTTCGAGTCTAGGGATTTGTCCTTCGATCATGTAGTGCCCAAGAGATATGGCGGGAAAACTGAATGGACGAATATTGTTACCGCTTGTTGCAGGTGTAACCGCATAAAAGGGGGGCGGACATTGAAGGAGGTTGGTCTTAGATTACTAAAAAGGCCTGTTAAGCCTTCATGGGTCCCCTTTATTATGGTAACTGTAGGAGTCAAGAGCGTTCCCGATGGTTGGCTTGATTATCTGTATTGGAATGTGGAATTGCAGGAAGGTTAGGCCTACCCCACCCACCCCCGCCTGGAGTATCAATGATGATACTTTGGCCCTTTTTGACTTCAATAGTACACCGTCCCGGGAGTTCTACCGTACTGCCGTCAACGTATCTTAAGGAGTTTGATCCACACTTGCCGTTGCCGCCTCCAGCTGCGCCCTTTGGGGGAAACTTTCTTCTCTCGGACTGGATAGAGACTTGAGCATCTTCCAGAAATAGGATTTCTCTTGTGACGCCGAGTCCGCCTGAGTTGAGACCGCAACCGCCTGAGCTTTCCCTGAGTGCTGTTTTTACCACTTGCAATGGATATGTGGTTTCCAGGGCCTCAGTAGGTGTGTTGGCCGTATTGGTCATATGAACCTGGACCGCGCTTGCACCATCTTTCTTAGAGGTTGCTCCCATACCACCAGCAATGGTCTCATAATATGTCTTTGTCTTCCAACCGATAGACAGATTGTTCATAGTGCCCTGTGCCTGCGCTGGGATTTTCCCCGGAAGGAGATCGTTTAAGGCGAGGAGTAGGACGTCGACAATCCGTTGGGATGTTTCCACGTTCCCCGAGCTTACTGCTGCAGGGGCTACCGGGTTGACCAGGGAACCCTTGGGGGCGATGATGCGGACGGACTCATAGCATCCGTGGTTGGGCGGGATATCGTCAGGCAGAAGACATCGCAAGACATAGTAAACGGCTGATTGGGTCACACTGAGGGGGGCGTTGGCATTTCCGTGGTGTTGAGGGGCGGTTTTACTAAAGTCGGCCTCAAATGAATCTGCGAAAAGCCTGATCCTCACGCTGATGGGGATGGGGTGGTCCTGGCCATCCAGATAGTCTGTTGCACTTGATTCTCCCTTGGGCAGGTTTGATGACATATAGGTCTTTACCCGTCGGGCGGCATATCCAATAATGGCCTCGACAAATCCGTCAAATGCCTGTTCTCCATAGCGCCTGATGAAATCGGTGCATCTGGAGACCCCGAGAGAGTTTGCACCCCTCTGGGCATTCAAATCGCCGATTCGTTCTTGGGGGTTCCTGGTGCTATCCTGGAAGAGCTTCAAGACGTTTTTTTGGATGATGCCGTTTCTGGCAAAGAGAGTAGGGGAAATGATTATGCCTTCCTCGGAAAGCATGCTACTGAATCCAGGCATAGATCCAGGGATCTTTCCTCCCACGTCGGCGTGGTGGGCACGATTTACGGCATATCCTTTGAGTTTTCCTTGCCAGAAAAAAGGGGCGATCAGGGTAATGTCCGGAAGATGAGACCCGCCGCGGTAGGGGTCGTTTACGATAACCTGATCACCTGGGTTCAACTTTGGGAAATCATTCATAACGGCTTTTACAGCCGATGGCATAGCCCCGAGGTGTACTGGGATGTGTTCAGCCTGGGCAATGAGACGGCCCTTGGCGTCAAAGAGCGCGCAACTTTCATCAAGTCGTTCCTTGATGTTTGGAGAAAAGGCGGTTCGTCTAAGATTTGCCCCCATTTCTTCAGGTATGGCTAGGACGAGATGCTTGAAAACTCCCAGCGTTACGGCGTCAATGGTAGGCGTTTTATTCGACATTGAAAACTCCTGCCAAGCGGGGGTCAGAGACAATCGGCTCTGCCGCGGCGTCCTCAGTAAAAAATTGTTATATTGGTTACATTTGTTGATTTAACGATCAAGTTGCAAATACCAATAAGTTAGTTAAACAACAAACCAATTTAACCAATCAAACTAATTGAACCAATTAAACCATTTCAATACAGAAAGATGCCCACAAACAATCCCTTTCTAGGGATGACCAAAGTCGGGCCCTCTGGACCCGGATATTTACGAGACCGTTATCTTTAAACAGCCGTTTTCTTCTGTAGTGATCTTACAGCCCGGAGGCACAAAAATGGTGCATCCTTCATCTTCAATTACAGTTGGCCCATGAGCTAGAAAGGATTGCCAGAGTTGCTTTCGTTTGTATACTGGAGCGACTTGGCGGCCGGAAGGAAGAAGGATTTTTCTCTTATCGGAAGGAGGGCTTGAATCTTGTTTCTCTATGCCGGGCAGTTTCAGCTTCTCTCTTGTTGAGATGGCCGAAAGTCTTACTGATACGATTTCTACAGAGATGTTGTCTAGAGTGTATCCATATCGGTGCGTGAAGGCTTTGCAGAAGCTTTCGGCCATGTCAATATCTTTACTGTAAACTAGAGGCATATGAAAGCTTTGACCTTCATAGCGAAGATCCAAGAGGGGGCAAAAGCGGATTTGTTCGACTTTCAGCCCCTGGCGTTTAAAGGAGTTAATCGCCTGTTCCTTGAACTTATCTAGCGTTTGTTCCACGTCCTGTTGTGCTGATGCGTTCCATGGAATGAGGAGGCTTTTTCCAAAGTCGAGTCTTATGTCTGAAAGAAGAATTCCTAATGCGGAAAACATTCCAGCCAGAGGAGGGATGATGATTTCTCTTATGCCGAGGGATGTGGCAAGCTCGGCTGCATGAAGAGGGCCGGCGCCACCGAAGGCAAGAAGAGTGCAATCTCTTACATCAATACCCTTTTCTACGGTGGCTTTGCGAATCCCTTGTAACATCGTGGCATTGACGACAGACCGGACTCCCAATATCGTTTCTTCAATTGCGAGACCCGCATTCTTTGAAAGGGTGTTGAATGCCGGCCTGGACTTCTCGCAATTCAGTACTATTTTTGAGCCGGAAAAAGAGATGGGAGAGAGTAATCCTGACAGGACATTTGCGTCTGTTACAGTAGGTTCTGTGCCGCCCATATCGTAGCATGCAGGGCCTGGGTTAGAACCCGCACTTTGAGGCCCTACACGCAAGGCGCCTCCTTTATCCATCCATGCAATAGACCCTCCACCAGCTCCGACCGTAGTAATATCAAGGATGGGGATTCTGACAGGGAGAGCATCTATTTTTCCTTCGTCCGTCCACAATGGGGCGCCTCCTATGATAGCCGAAAAGTCAGCACTTGTGCCGCCCATATCAAACGTGACCAAGTTCTTCATTTTCATATTATGGCCAAGAATAAGACTGCCGGAAACGCCACCCGCCGGCCCGGACAGGAGTAATTCCACAGGATAGATCTCTGGTGATGTCGCAACACCACCGCATGATTTCATTAGATAATAATCGCTAGGTCCTCCTGCAGCACGTATGTCCTCGCGGATATTGTTTACATAGGTGCCAACCATAGGCTGGACAAAGGCATTAATAGTGGTGGTAGAAGCCCTTTCAAACTCTCTAAACTCGGGGATGATCTCCGAAGATCTGGAGACGGGGATTTGTTTTTTCTTAAATTCCTCTTCCAAGACTATTTCATGAATTGGATTCTTGTAGGAAAAGAGAAGGCAGATTGCTACAGCTTCTGCTCCGGCCCTAATGACCTGATCGACTAGATTGCAGGCAGCCTCTTGTGACAGCGACAAGATAATAGTCCCATCAGGAGCAAGCCGCTCAGGCGCCTCAAAACACAGGTTGTGGTTTACCAAGGGATCTACTTTAGAGCAGTCAAAATCATACAGTCTTGGCCTTTGTTGTCTGGCAATATAGAGAAGGTCTTTGAACCCTTTAGTTGTAACAAAGGCGATCTTTGCCCCTTTTCTTTCCAAAACAGCGTTAGTAGCTACGGTAGTGCCATGCGAGAAAGAGGAAATACACGGGAGGCTTCTTATGATTTCAGCTACGGCGTGATCAGGACATTTGGGTGTGGAGAGGACTTTCCAACCTCTGATCGTGCCTCCATACAGCGTAACAACATCCGTAAAAGTTCCTCCTATATCAGTGGCTACTCTCATTATTCAACTGGTCGTCGAATGTAGGTGGACGGACAATGTGTCGGAAGGTTGCTGATTTAGACTTGATTTTCTCGTTTCTTTTTCTCCTTATAGCGAGCCCTTAGTTCCTTACGTCGTTGTGCCCTGGTCTTGCCTTCTTGGAACCGCCTTTTTTCCTCGCTTGATTCAGGCATGATTTCTGGGACCCTGGCAGGTTTCCTGTTTTCGTCCAGAGATACCATTGTAAGATATGCCGAGCTGGTATGGCGTATATTTCCAGTCATCAGATCCTCGGCTTCAACCCTGACTCCCACTTCTATGGATGTGCTTCCCGAATAGTTTATTGCCGCACGAAGGATGAGCAACTCGCCAATAAATACAGGTTCGTAAAAATCGAGTCTATCCATAGAGGCCGTGACAACATTGGTTCGGCAATGGCGTGTGGCTACAATCCCTGCTGCCGTATCAATGAGCTTCATAATGCTTCCACCATGGACATTGCCTGCCTGGTTTGCATCTGGGGGAAACATGACCTGAGCCATTTGAACCTTAGACTCAGATATTCTCTTTTGGTGTGCCATCTTCTTTTACCTCGTAGTTCCTGGATTCCGCTATACCTGCAATGGAAGATAAGCAAGTAGAGTTGCCGAGTCAACAAAAAAAGTTTGTACACTATGGCAAATGTTTCGCTCAATTATTGAGTCGTTGGCCTATTTGTGATAGATACTCATAGAGGGAAATGTTATGAAAAAAGGTTTCATTTTATTTTTAGTATTGATGGGCCTTGTTTTGGGCTATTGGATGGCGCGGGAGAACAGGGAGCTTTTTGAACTTCCACATGACTCAGGCTCGTCTCAGGATCAAGTTCTGCACGGAACAATAGATGTGAGGGAACTAGAACGTGGAATGGATACATGGCAGGTAAAAGAACTTTTTGGTTCTCCTGATGCAAGGCGTGTGCTTGCTGATACCGGGGAAACAAAGAAGGAAGAATGGAAGTATGGTGAAAGGTACCTCTATTTTAGGGACGGGTTCCTTTCATCCTGGAAGGAGTAAAACATTATGAGAAATATAATGGAAAGGGCCTTGCGGAAAAGCAAAGCCGAATATACGGAAATCAGGATTGAAAGTGTGGTTTCCTCTTGGGTGAATTTTAGAGGACAAGAACTCGATAGCATTGGTTCATCCAAGATATTGGGGGGAATAGTAAGGGCTCTTTTTAAAGGTGGTTGGGGTTATGCAACATTTAACGATCTTGGTGATCTTGACCTCAGAGTGGTAGAGGCCTTTGAATCTGCTAGGTTAGTTGGAAGAGGAGAAAGTGAACTTGCTGAAGTGGTCCCTGTGGTTGATGAGATAGAGGCAAGCCTGGAAAAGGATTTTCGTCAAATCCCCTTGTCTGCCAAAGAGGGGGTCATTGAGGAGTACAACACGATTATCCTCGAATATGATAACAAGGTTGAAACATCGAATGTTGGCTACAGAGACAGTTTCAGAAAGATTTGGTATGTAAATTCGGAGGGGGCTTATATTGAGGATGAGCGGCCTGATGTAGGTGTTGTGATGTCGGCCATGGCCAGGGAAGGGGCCAATATCCAGCAGGGTTTTGAAAGTGTTGCCGGAGGTGCAGGGTTTCAGATTGTGGAAGGCTTGCAGGAAAAGGCGGAAACTGCGGCCAAGCGTGCTGTGGAGTTACTCACGGCGCCGCCTGTTACCGGGGGCAAGTACCCCGTAGTGATAAACCCAAAGTTAGCGGGGGTTTTTGCGCATGAGGCCTTTGGTCATTTAAGTGAATCTGACTTTGTCTATGAAAATGAGCGAATAAAGGATCTGATGGTACTCGGAAGGCAAGTAGCTTCTGAAAAGGTGAGTATCATTGACGATGGCACCATCCCAGGCCTTAGGGGTACACATAGGTATGATGACGAAGGTGTTAAAACCAGAAAGAATTACTTGATAAAGGACGGCATTCTAGTGGGTAGGCTCCATTCTCGGGAGACTGCCCGGAAAATGGGTGAAGAACCTACGGGTAATGCCAGGGCTATCAGTTACCAACATCAACCCATTATTCGCATGACCAACACCTACATTGATAAAGGAAGTGCCTCTTTTGAAGATATGACAAGAGATGTCAAATTGGGACTTTATGCCGTTGACATGGTTGGCGGTCAGACGTCTATGGAAATGTTCACGTTCAGCGCTGCCTATGGTTACATGATCAGAGATGGGAAGTTGGCTGAATGTGTCAGGGACGTGGTTCTTACGGGAAACGTATTTGAGACATTGATGCATATTGATATGGTGGGTGATACCGTTGAATATCCGCCGGCAGGAGGTGGTTGTGGGAAAGACGGACAATCACCTCTGCCTGTAGGGTTTGGAGGTCCCTATGTCCGCATCCAGGACGTAGTGGTGGGAGGAAGGTCATAATGGCGGTAGATCAGTTGATAGAAAAGGCGATGAAAAAGGCTCAGGGCGCTCAGGCTTCCCTGGTTCAAAGCGAAACTACTAATGTATCCTTTGAAAATGATAAGCTCAAATTTGTAAAATCTTCGCAGAGTACGGCAATGAGCATAAAGGTCATTGTGAACGGGAAGATCGGTTCATCTCATACCACCGATATAGATGATGTGGATGGGGTTGTGGAAAGGGCTTTGGAAGCTGCGGCCTTTGGAAGCCCGGCACATTTTGAATTTCCAGGGCCGCAAAAAGCCCGTGAGGTGGCGGTTTATGACAGTGCCGTATTGCCTGTTACCAAAGAGCAAATGGTAGATATCGGCGAGGAAATGATGACGCTGGTAAAAGAGTATAACCAAGATATCCTTCTTAGCGCAGGCGTAAGCAAGAGTGTTGGCAAGAGGGAATTTGCAAACTCGGCTGGTGCAAAACATGTTTCGGAAGGCACTAGTTTCAGCGCCGGCATCCAGGGTCAACTGGTGAGAGGCACTGACATCCTTTGGGCTGGAGATTCTTTTGGTTGGAAAAAGCGCGAGATTGACCACGTAGCCATCGCCCGAAAAACTATTAAGTTATTTCGGATGGCAGAAAAGATTGTTCCTATCGACTCAGGTGGTCTTCCAGTCATCTTTGCTCCTGAAGGCGTGAATGTGCTTTTGCTTGCTCTAAATCTGGGCCTTAACGGGAAAAACGTGTTTCTTGGTTCATCCCCCCTTGCAGGGAAGGTGGGGGAAAGGATTGCAGACAGAAGGTTTTCTATTATAGATGATCCACTCATTGATTATGCAAGCGCAAGTGGTAGATTTGATGGAGAAGGTGTGCCACACCAGACTACACCACTTGTTGAAGATGGCATACTGAAAAGCTTTCTCTATGATCTCGATACCGCAGGTAGGGCAGGGTCGAAAACCACCGGCAACGGTGTTGGCTGTAATCCGACAAACCTGGTTATCAATGGGGGTGACACCCCATATGAGGATATGATAAAAAGCACCAAGGAAGGTCTCATCGTTTATGATGTGCTTGGTTTGGGGCAGGGGAATCCGATTAGCGGTGAGTTTTCAGTCAATGTCCAATTGGGCTACAAGATAGAAAATGGTATTGTGGTAGGCCGGGTAAAGGACGTTATGTTGGCGGGAAACACCTATGAGGCCCTCAGGGATATTGTCGCCATTGGTGACAAGGCCGAGTGGGCTGGTGGTTCGCTGATTGTCCCGCCAATACAGATTGGAACGCTGAGTGTGGTTGGGGGGTAGGCTATAGGGTTGCAGTGCTTGTCATGAAGTTTTAGTGATGTCTTTTTTTTCAAGTGGTATGAGTAGATTGTAATGGCAGGCCTGTCTTGTCGGCTGGATTATCCGGATGCAAGGCGCGCGTACTGTCCTCAAGCCACTTCAGTGGCGCTATCTTGAGGAATGAGGCGTACTTACCGTACGTCGCAATGACGAAAGATGAAGCGCAACGCCGCAGATGGATTTTTTACGAAGTTGTCAAGGTTGTCGTGGTTTTGATGGACCGGCAGGAAGGATGCTGATGAAGGGCGCATTGTTCGAAATGTTGCTGGGTGTTTTGATGGTTTGTATGATGACCTCTGATTCATCCTGGGCCGGACAGGTGGTTACTGATGAGCTGAGGGTATGGGCAAAAGAGGCGGTAGGACAAGAAAAGAATCTTGATACTGTCACTCAGTCCAATACGTTGGCAGTCCTTTATTTCCATAATAAGACAGGCTGGTCAAAACTGGATTTAATACAAAAAGGACTTAGCCTGATGCTCATTACCGATCTTTCGAAGATAAAAGAGATTCAATTAGTGGAGAGAGTAAAAATGCAGGCCCTGGTAGAGGAACTCGGCCTCAGTGTCTCCGGATTGGTTTCACTGGATAAGGCGCCCCGTGTGGGAAGGCTTCTTGGCGCCAAGCTGCTCGTAGGAGGAAATATTGTAAGAAGCAAGGATAATCTGTTTCAGTTAAAGTCGGATCTTTTGAACGTGCCGACTGAAAGCCTATTGGGTAACCCTTTGGTGGAAGGAAAACTTTTGGCGGAGTTGTTTCGGATGGAAAAGGACCTCCTTTTTAAGATTATTGAGTTGCTGAGAATCAAGCTTACCCCTAAGTTAAAAATAGAATTAGAAAGACCTCTTACGACCAGCATTGAGGCTGTGTTATATCTCTTTAAGGGAATCGAAGATGCCGATCAGGAAAATTATGATGAGGCAACAAAGTCTTTTAGTGACGCACTAAAGCAAGATCCCGGCCTTACCACGGCTATAATGGGAATCAGAGAGATCTATAAAACGAAGGAAGGAGGATTCAAACCTGCAACCGGCCAATGGCGAATCCCGCGGAGTCCGAAAGAAGCGTTGAAGAATTCTTGCGGAAAGCCCAACAAGCCCTGCGCTGCAGAACGTAACAAGATACTAAAAAGTCTTCCCAGAGGCTTTTGATAAGAGATAAAGCCTGCTCTTTATGGAACTAGTTCCGAGGCGGCTTCCTGTGCAGCCTTTAACCATCCCTGCAAATCGGTGCCTGGAGTAGTCCTCTGGGTTGCCTTAATGATTTTGCCTGTTTCCACATCGACTAATCGCAAGTCTAGACGCATGATTTCCGCAATAACCTGATACCCGCCAAAGATCATGAATCGTGCCCCCACCATGTTACCTATCCGCAGTCGGGTAGATTCGTCCGCCAATGACGTGGTTGCCAGATTAAGCTCTTCCAGGGCAAGGAGTAGGCGCTGCCGTTCGACGACCGGGTAGCTTTCAAGTGATTTGATTGTCTCAATTATCTTGGTGGACAGCAGTTCACCCAGGTCAAGCCGGCTATATTCCGCAGGGGTTAAGTTCTCTAGATTCCAAACAGCTATAGCCCCTTTTGTATAAACGGCGCCTTTGGTGCGAATGGTCGCTTTGCCACAACAGGCAAGGAAGACAGTGGCAACAATTAAGGAAACCCAAAAAGCTCTGTTGTCCGGCATTCTTATTTCCCCGATGTGATACTGGCGATAAGATCTAAAAGCTTTTCTTTAACCTTATCGTCCGGTCTGATGGTCCTCTTCGAATTTAAAATACGGGCGTAAGAAAGATCGGGTTCAACTCGAATAATCTCAATTTGTGCAATAGATTTTGGTGCACTGTGCAGTAGTTTGCCCTTATATTTGATCGGTTCTTGTTCCTCAATGACTTCAAACCTTGTGCCCAAAACAATACCTTGCTTTATGCCAAGATTTATCATCGCTTCATCTCCTGAAACCCGTACCACATATCCCTTTAAGGGGTACTTTGCCATGATGCTTTTCAGGAGTGATCTGTTCAATTCGTTCAGTTCTTTTTCCAAAGATACTCCCAGAGCCAATTGTTTGGTAACAACCTTAGGTATAGCCGATGTCTCCGTATCTATGAGCCTCATACTCAATAGCGTACCATTGGGCAGATAGAAAAGTGAGCCTGTTCCTATCAGTTTTGCAGCAAGGACCTTGCCGAGTTTCAGGGCTGTCTCAGGATCTGCTAAATCTGAGGATCCAAGATTCAATTCTTCCAAAAGCCGTTCCACGAGGACACGTTCAACCACTTTGACCCTGCCCGAGGCATTGAGTTTGTCTGCAAGCTGGGTGGTTAGAACAGTAGAAAGACCATCTCTTTGTGCCAGCCCTCCCTTTTCTTGAAAATCGACGAAGGACAAGACCATGGGCCTGGATGTCCAGGCGTCTTCGGATTTTTTGTTTGAACTTTTCTGGCTATGATATCGTGAGGCAAGTTCCTTGACTAACTTGTCTATCCGTTTCTTTTGTGCAACGTCTTTCTGGAAGGTAAGCATCTCCTCGGCCTTTCTGGCCAGTACGGTTGCGAATGTGTCGTTTCTGTCAAGGTTTAAGACTTTGCGGTAGGCTGTCAGGGCATCATTCCACCTGCCTTCCTTTTCATACGTAACTCCCTTGTTAGACGTGGCCTCTATGTAATATGGATCTATTTCTATTGCCTGGTCGTAGAGCTCTCTGGCTCGATCGTACTTTTGGGCGCCGGAATGAAGTCGGCCAAGCTGGTTATATGCAA
>MAVP01000003.1 GCA_001751075.1 Desulfobacterales bacterium S7086C20
CTTATTCAGCAAAAAGAAGAAATACGGTTTGTGATCTGCAAGCGAATGCTTGAGATCTATGCTTCTCAGCGCACGGTAGTTAACGGCAATCATAATGCCATTCCCATGGTCATGAATGAACATGTAGAGAAGGAGATAAAACGCTTCCAGGGTCGAGAGCGAAAGTTTTTCCTTGAATCTTACAAACGTTCGGGGAGATTCCGCCCTTACATCCTTAAGGCCCTTAAAGAAGCCGGGCTTCCCGAAGAACTTTCATGGCTTCCATTGATCGAAAGCGGTTTTAAGGTAAGGGCCCTGTCTAGAGCTAGGGCCCTTGGTTTGTGGCAGTTTATCCCGTCTACAGGCTATAAATTTGGCCTAACGAGGGATCGATGGGTTGATGAACGTATGGATGTCGTCAAGTCGACCCAGGCGGCTATCGCCTACATGAAAGAACTCCACAATATATTTGGTGACTGGAGTACGGTTCTGGCAGCATACAATTGTGGCGAATTTAGGGTACTTAGGCTTATTCGAAATCAAAACATCAACTACCTCGATGACTTCTGGGATCTGTTCAGACAACTCCCGCGGGAAACTGCCGCGTATGTGCCTCGATTCCTTGCTGCTTGGTATATCATAAACGAGCCTGAGAAGTTTGGCTTTGACCTGGGGGTTTCGGACTTGCCTCTTGATTATGAGTTGGTAGAAGTATCCAAACAGATTCGTTTGACAGACGTTGCCAAGTCTCTGGATATCCCCAAAACGGAGTTGCAGCTCTTAAACTCAGAACTTCGGCACAAGGTCACCCCCCCTCAGACATACAAGCTGAAAGTGCCGGAAGGCAAGGGATCTGTTCTAATGGCCAAGCTTGATGATATCCCCGTCTATGTCCCATCCAGAACATATTACGCCTATCACCGCGTTCGGAAAGGACAAACCTTGTCTCAGTTGGCCCATCGATATCATACAAGCATTCGTGCCATTATGGAGGCAAATAACCTGCGTAGGGCAAACTATCTCAGAGTAGGGCAAAGGCTTAAGATTCCTGCTAGAGGGGAAAGCCGTACCTATGTGCTGGCAAGACAGGCTGCTCAGTCTAATGATACCTCAAAGCCACTTCACCACCGGGTTAAGCGGGGTGATTCTCTGTGGCTTCTCGCCCGAGCATATAAAACCAATATTCGAGAGATCATGCGCCTTAACAATTTGAGGTCGACCCGTCTTCATGTTGGTCAGGTTCTTATCGTTCGCGAGGGAGTTGATGGAAAAATGCTGGAAGGAACTCGGAATTATCAGGTAAGAAAAGGAGACAGCCCTTATCAGATTGCCATGTTACACAATATGGAACTGGGACGATTCCTACGTATCAATCAACTGACTCCGAGGTCAAAGATATATCCTGGACAAACACTCTTTGTTGATGCAAAATAGCATCAATCATTCCCAAGGATTTTCTAAAAAAAGCAGCACTTTGCCCCCCAATGCCAATGCTCCTTCGCTGCAACCACCCTTGCCTTTGGCTACCCGTCGCCTCCGTCGGGCCGGGTCTGGACTTTGCCCGACACCTGTGTCATAGTACCGGACAGCACCATTTAGCAGCCCGGGCAGTGCCCGGCACACAACAAATCACTTCAGCCGACGCTCGTACCTCGCGCGGCCGAGTTTAACGTTAGCGCGCCAGATGAATCTTATAATACTTTAATGGTGAAAAGATGAAAAAAATATTTGATGGTAAAAAGACAGCAAAATTGGGCACTGAAAAGAATCCCGCTGTTGTAAATGTACAAACTGAAGAAAGAGTGAAAGAATTAGAATCAGTATTTGAAGAAAACCGTTGGAAATATACAATTGAATTGGAACCAGATAAACCTGAGGATATTACAAACTTAGAAATATTGTTGAATCCACTAAAAACAAAGATTGCCGAAAAGAAAGTGGGACGCAATGAACCCTGCCCCTGTGGAAGCGGTAAAAAGTATAAAAAATGCTGTGGCAAATAAGGCTATTTTTCATTCTAAAAAATTAACCTGAATATATGCCCCCGTAGCTCAGGGGATAGAGCAAAGGATTCCTAATCCTTGCGCCGCCAGTTCGATTCTGGCCGGGGGCACCAAATAAAACAGCCGGCAAAATACTGGGTTAGAGTGTGTCGGTTTTTCTCGCGCCTCCAACTTCCCGCCTAATACCTTGTCCGGCTTGCCCCATGACGTCCCTTACCGTCCTATGTAGGCAGTGGGATCGGGGACACCGGCTTTTTTGAACCCTTTCTTTCTTAAAAGACAGCTGTCACATTGCGCACAAGCCTTGCCGTCCGGCGATGGATCGTAGCAACTGAGGGTTATGGCGTAGTCAACACCAAGTTCTATGCCTCTTTGAATAATCTGTGCCTTTGTCATTCGGATGAGAGGTGTTCTAATCCTTATCTTGGTCTTTCCTTCTACCCCTGCCTTTGTGGCCAGATTTGCCATATGCTCAAAGGCTTCGACATATTCAGGGCGACAATCGGGGTATCCGCTATAGTCGATGGCGTTTACCCCAATAAAAATATCTGACGACCCCAGAACCTCCGCCCAGGCTAGGGCACAGGAAAGAAATATGGTGTTGCGTGCAGGTACATACGTTACGGGAATTTCTTTTTCCATTTCTTTATAAGTTTTCGCCTTCGGGACATCGATATCATCCGTAAGTGCTGAACCGCCTATCTTTGCCAGGTCAATGTCGATTACCAGATGTTTTCTCGCATCAAGTTTCCTTGCCACCTGCTGGGCTGCCTTTAACTCCAGACCGTGGCGCTGGCCGTAGCGAAAACTTAGACTGTAAATGTCATACCCCTCCGACTTGGCGATTGCCATGGCCGTAGTGGAATCGAGTCCACCACTGGAAAGCACAACCGCTCTTTTTCCCTCACTCCTTGACATGTTGATTTTACACGCCCCTTTGGTCAGAGGGCCAGACCACTTTATGAAGTTGAAGCTGGAGCCTCACATTCAAACGGTCTTTAAGAATCCAGTCTGCTAATATCTTTGGCTCAATCTGTCCGAAAACAGGCGAGAAGTGAACTGGATGTTTCTTGCAAAAGTCAGGAGTCCTGGCATCCAGGATCTCCTTGGCAACGGAAAAGTCGTTTCGATCTCCAATCACAAACTTGACCTCGTCATGGTCGATTAATCTGTCCAGGTTTTCCATGTCGTTTTGTTCAAACTCACCACTGGATGGGCACTTGATATCAACAATCTTAACGCAACGGTCATCGGCTTGGCTGATGTCCTGACTGCCATTGGTTTCCATCAAGACCTCATATCCATCGTCAAGCAAACGATGAATGAGATGGGGTGTCTCTTCCTGGATCAGGGGTTCGCCGCCCGTAACTTCAACCAAAGGGCACTGGTGAGATGCAACTTGGCCGACAATTTCTTCGATTGCCAGTTCTTTGCCCCCCTTGTAGGCATACTTGGTGTCACAGTAAGAGCATCGGAGGTTACATCCGGTAAGTCTTATAAAAACGCAACGACGACCGGCATAGGAAGATTCTCCCTGAATGCTGTGGAAGATCTCATTGACCTTCAAGCCCACCTTTGTTCCTCCCAATAGAAAGCCCCAGCTCCGGGGGTTTCCGATACCTTGATCTTGGACACTTGCACAGTGTCAGTGTTAAGCTTTTCCCCCAACTCCTGATAAAGGAACTTGGCAATGTTTTCGGATGTGGGATTCAGCTCTTTGAATGCCGGCAAATCGTTAAGATTTAAGTGGTCCAGATTTTTAAGGACGTCCTTGACTTCCCGCTTTATGTCCCTGAAATCGACGGCGATTCCGATGCCATCCAATTCCATGCACTTCACATAAACCTCAATGATCCAGTTGTGCCCGTGTACCCGAGAGCAGTCGCCCGCATAACCCCTGAGAGAATGGGCGGCAGAAAAATGGGTTTTTACGTATACTTCAAAGATGCCGGGCATATATCCTCCATTACAAGTCTCTTATTCTTACCTTTAGAAAGAGATCACCCTTAAGGCCCTCGGGGGTTTGTTTCCCCATCCCCTTTAGCCGAAGCTTGCTCCCTTCCGTAACACCTGGGGGCACATTTAACATAAAGACGTTCTTTCTAAAACCCTTGGCGATGTTGACCAGCTTGCGTGTCCCAAGAAGGGCCTCGCGTTCACTCACGTCAATGACTGCATAAGAATTCAAGTTGTCTCCGACCTGTGCCGGACGGATTACCTGCAGCCGCGGTGTGGAGCGTTTGTGCGTTAGGCCACGGAATTTCTTGTCGGCGCCTGTTTGGGGCAATATTTCGAAGAGCTTTAGAAGGATTATTCCAAATATGAACCCTCCAATGTGCGCCCACCAAGCAATGCCGGCGGCTTGCGCCGAGCTGCCGGCAGCGCTCATGAATTGTAAGATAAACCAGATGCCCAGAAAAACAAAGGCCGGCAGTTCCACGAAATGGAGGAAGAAAAAAATCGGTACAAGAGTAAGTATCTTGGCCTTTGGGTATAGTATGATGTAGGCGCCCATGACACCTGCAATGGCTCCGCTGGCCCCGATGGTGGGTATTTCAGAGTGCCAGTTAAGGGTCAGATGTGACAGGCCCGAAAGGAGTCCGCACAACAGGTAGAAGACTAGGTATCTGAAGTGGCCGAGTCGGTCTTCAACATTGTCGCCGAATATGTAGAGGGACCACATATTACCAAGTAAGTGAAGGAATCCTCCGTGCAAAAACATGAAGGTGACAAAGGCGACTATCTGCTGGCCTGTGGTGAAATAAGAGGCCATCTGAGGGACAGAATAGCGGGCCGGCACAAGGCCATAGGTGTAAACAAATCTATTAGTTCCCTGCCCTTGATAAAGTTCAAAAACAAAGACTAAGACATTAATTGCAATGAGGATGCTGTTTACAACCGGGTAGGTTTCAGAACGTATGGTGTCGCGAATAGGGATCATAGCTTAATCATAATTATATCGCAAAATCACCATTCCAGGTAATCTATTTGCTCTTGGCTTGTCAGTGACCATGATTCTAGAATATCTTCTGAGATGCCCTCAATAAACCGTGAAGGTCTGCATAGTACCATAGCTGTGCCTCGATCGTATATGTTAATCGGATAGGCAAAATAGAGGAGTTCTTTTGCCCTGGAGGCCGCCACATACATGAGGCGAAGCTCTTCTTCCATTTCATCAGCGTTGCGTGTGGCATAGATTGACGGGAAACGGCCTTCAAGGGTCCAGATAACAAAGACTGTGTGCCATTCCAGCCCTTTGGCTGAGTGGATCGTTGAAAGAACCAGTTGCTCATCTTCATAGTCAGTGGCCATTACATTGCCTACACTTGCATTAGGAGGTTCCAAGGCCATGTCGGACAAGAATTTTTCGACGTTATTGTAACGCTCCATAATTGACAAAAGGTGTACAAGGTCTTTGGAACGTTTAGGATGATTATCAAATCGTTTTTCCAAAATAGGTCGGTAATAGTCTACCACTCTTTCGCCAATCTCGGCTACGGGAAGAAAGGGATTTTGAACAAGGTCTTCCAGCATGTCTCTAAGGCGTTCAAAAGACTTGGCATATCCTGGCTTTGGCCTTACTGTTGTCAGCCCGCCGACATCTTTTGCTGAGCTTAGGACCTGCCGAAATATCTCATTTGCTGTTTTGGGTCCGATCTTTTCTAAGAGAAGTAAAATCCGGTGCCAACTGACAGAGTCCTTCGGATTTGCGAGCACCTTCATGTGTGCCAGGACATCCTTGATGTGGGCTGTTTCCATGAATTTGAATCCCCCCACCTTTATGAACGGGATGTTGCTTCTGTTTAGTTCAATTTCAAGGTCAAAGGAATGAAAGCCGGAGCGAAACAATACAGCAATTTCATCAAGGGGAACACCTTCTTCTCGCAGTTCAAGTATCCTTTGTACCACGAACTCTGACTGCATCCGTTCGTCTTTTGCCATTATCAGGGCAGGCGGAGCGCCATCTTTTTTCTGCGTGAAAAGCACTTTGGTATACTTTCTTTGCGCCTTGTTAATGATGACGTTGGTAAGGTCTAGTATCGGCTGGGTACTGCGATAATTTTCTTCCAGTTTAACCAATTTGGTTCCCGGAAATATATCAGGAAAATCCATGATATTGCCGAAATTGGCCCCTCTAAAACCATAGATACACTGTGAGTCGTCGCCGACAACCATTACATTGTCATGGGTGTCGGCAAGAAGCCTGACAATATCGGCCTGAATCATGTTTGTATCCTGGTATTCGTCAACCATGATATAGCGATGGACCCGAGAAAGTCTTTCCCGGACCTGTTTGTTGGCTTGGAGTAGGGTTTTCAAATAAACAAGAAGATCATCGTAGTCCATCAGGAGATGCTTCTGTTTGTGGATGCCGTAGGCTTCATGGAGGCGTATGAGGTCTGGGATGTCTCTTGCGAAGTTGGGGTAATCATCGAATACGACATCCTCGACAGAAACGCCTTTGTTCATGGCTTTACTGTAAATGTTGGCTATTGTTTTCTTGCGGGGAAAACGGCGATCTTTCACATTTAGCTTCAGCCAGCCACGAAGCAAATTGATGACATCTTCTGAATCAACCCGGTCAAGAATATTGAATCCCGACTCAAACCCCGATTCTTGAGCATATTTTCTCAAGGTAAAGTTGGCAAAAGAGTGGAAGGTGCCGCCGCGTACGTTTTGACAACGATGGTCAAGCAGAGTTGCGGCCCTGCGGAGCATCTCTTGCGAGGCCTTGCGTGTGAAGGTCAGCAACAAAATAGACTCTGGAGCAATCCCTTCTTCGATCAATCGGGCTACCCGGTATGTGACAGTTCGTGTCTTGCCGCTACCTGCTCCGGCAATAACAAGGATTGGGCCTTGTAGTGTTGTTACGGCCTCATATTGGGCGGTGTTGAGTACATCCTCATAGGGGATGGAAAACGCCTCGCTTTTGGCCTGAAAAGTGGTTTCCTTCAAGGGGTAGTGTTTCATTATTTCTGAGAGAGGGATGTTCTTTAAGTGCCTGGCATCGGAGTGGAGTGTTTGAAAATATTGAAACAAGACTCCATAGACATGGCATCTCGAGGTGGCAAATCCATAAATTCTACGCCAATCCCCTTTTTAGATATATGAGAAACCCGCGCTTTCATACTTAACGCCTTGGTTTCATGGGGAAACTTCATTTCTATGTAAATACTGTCACCAATTTGGAACTGAGCAGGGTTCTCGGTGCGAATAAATATCCCGTAAAGTCCAAGGTTTCTGACATCCCTCAAGCCGTCTTGTCCCTTTACTTGTATATCAAGGCGAAAGTCGATCCGCGGACTCTTCCTTTTTTCTGCTGGTTGATCTTCCATGATTGTCACGTAAAGACTCCTAAAATAAGCTCCAGTATAGAGTTAATATAGTGTTTTTCCCTTAATGTCAACTTGATGCCATGCTAGATCAGCCTTAAATTCTATTGACACTCCAGAGGGGCTTTCCTATAGTCGTTTCCGTATGATCATGCAAAACCACAAGGGCTGGCAAAATTATCAAAGGAAGTTAAGGCGAAAGGAATTGCGGCAAAGGTTTTTAAAGCAAAGCCTTTGGTCTTTGCCCTTCTTGGCGTTACTGATTCTGGGGGGGCTGTTTGCGAGAGTTGATCTGTTGTCCGGCTTATTTGGAGGTATTTTACAAACACAAAACCAGTGCGAGGGCAAAACGATAGTTGCCTCGAGCATATTGACCAAAGAAAATCTGAAAGAGATATTAGAGCCTGAGGTCATGTTAGGCAACTCTGGGCAGAAAATCGACTTCAATTATGCCGGAAGTTTTTTTACACTGGAGACTACCCTAAACAACGGTCTTCAACACTATATGTCCGAGAAGATAAAACATGCCCGTTCTCCACTGATTGGTTTTGTGGCCATTGAGCCTTCGACCGGACGGATCCTTTCCTTGACCGAGTCCAACAATATCGAGGAACAAGGGGAAGTATGCCTCGGCAGTCAATTTCCGGCGGCAAGTGTGTTTAAGATAGTAACCGCAGCGGCAGCTATTGATCGTTGCAATATTTCTGCTGATACGAAACTCACGTACAATGGCCGCAGACATACGCTCTATAAGAATCAATTGACAGATCAAACAAATCGCTACACGAATAGTGTCTCCCTGAAGGATTCTTTTGCTAAATCGATTAACCCGGCATTTGGCAAACTTGGTATCTTCTACTTGAAAAAGAACCTCCTTGAAGAATATGCGATCCGATTTGGATTTAACCGGCAAATTGATTTTGAGCTTCCCGTTCAACCGAGTCATATTGCTGTAGGGAATGATCCTTATCATTGGGCGGAAATTGCTTGTGGATTTAATCGCCAGACCTTGATATCTCCCCTTCACGCGGCAATTATGGCCGCAACGATTGTCAATGATGGAAAACTTGTGAACCCTACAATTGTGGATCATGTAATTGATAGCAGGAAGGAGTCTGTCTATTCCAATAGTACTGATGTGGTCAGGCAGGTCATTTCTTCGGAGACATGTGAACAGATGAAAGAGCTGATGAGTGCCACTATTTCTCGCGGGACTAGTCAGCGAACATTTCGCGGATACCGCCGTGACCGTGTTTTGTCCAAGCTCCTTATTGGGGGGAAAACCGGCTCTATCAAGAACCGTAGTAATGAATTGCTCTACGATTGGTTTGTGGGCTTTGGTATAGAAAAGGGTGGCGCCAAGAAGTTAGCCCTGGCGGTATTGGTTGTTCATGGCAAGCTTCTCAGGGCAAGGGCTCAAGAATACGCCCGTCTTGCACTCAGATATTACTTCAGCACATAACATCTTGGAAACCGTAGTTTTCGATTGCAATATAGGTAGTTTTACGGATTGCGTGTTCGCAAGAATCGATTTATGGGATAATCAAGTATTTTCAGGTTTCTCAAGTCCCCGGGTCAGTATAGCAGTTGTTCCTTAACTCATTTTCCGCTCTCGCCGTTCAGCCGGCAAAAACTTTTCTTATTCTGTTGGAAAACTTGGCTGATTCGAGTTCTGCAAATTCTTTCAGTAGTTTTTCTTGTTTTTTGCTCAGCCCTGTCGGGGTTTTTACCATTACTTGAATGATTTGATCACCCTTCCTGTGGCTCCTCAAAGATGGGATTCCCTCTCCTTTGAAGCGAAACACCTCTCCCGGCTGTGTACCTTTGGGAATATTGAGCTTCTTTTGCCCGTTTAAAGTAGGAACATCTATTTTGTTCCCAAGGGTTGCCTGTACAAAGGAAATAGGTATTTGACAGATTATGTCGTTGTTCTCGCGCCTAAAAAACTCGTGAGGCTCTACATGAACGAAGATATATAGGTCCCCAGGTGGGCCACCTCGGACACCACTTTCTCCCTCTCCGGTGAGGCGTAGTCTGGTACCTGTATCTACGCCGGCAGGCATCTTGACAGAGACGTTTTTCTTTCGTTCAACTTGTCCTGTTCCACTGCATTCATGGCAAGGATGAGGTATGCTTGTGCCCTGTCCGCGACAGTGGGGGCAGGTAGTTCTGACGGTGAAGAAACCCTGACTGCGCCTGACTTCCCCAATTCCCCCACAGGCCTGGCACTTTTGGGGAGATGTTCCGGGCTCACACCCCGAACCTTCACAAGTCGGACAAGCCTGGAGCTTACTGACTTCTATCGTTGTTTCAAGGCCAAAGGCGGCATCCGTAAAGCTGATGTTCAAATCGTATCGCAGGTCGGCCCCACGTCGTGTCGCACTCGTAGATCGTCGCCCACCTCCAAAACCGAAAAACTCTTCGAATATGTCACCAAAGCTGGAAAATATGTCTTCAAAACCACCAAACCCGGAGAACCCCGTGCCTTGAAGCCCTTCATGGCCATATTGGTCATAAATCTGTCTCTTTTCGGGATCTCGAAGGACTTCGTATGCCTCAGCAGCCTCTTTGAATTTTTCTTCCGCTTCCTTGTCGCCGGCATTACGGTCTGGATGAAATTTCAACGCCAATTTTCTATATTTTGCCTTCATCTCACCATTGTCGGCATGCCTGCTAACGCCAAGGATCTCGTAATAATCACGCTTTGTGGTCATAATGTTGACTTGATTCCGGAAAACATTGATTGTTTCGTAAAACTTTATAAAGATAATACACAACCGTATGTTGTCAACATTTGACGGTTTCGTAAAAAGTCTGATTTTGCTCTTCCCGTGCACGATTCTGGGATTCAGAAAACACCTGGCTAAATGTCAAACACGTAGTGAAGCTTTGCGCTCAACTCGGGCTAACGCCCTTAAACAGTTTGACATTTTTAACGCCAGGTAATTTCTGAATCTCTTTCCAGAATCGCGCAATGTCATTCGCAAAATGACTTTTTACGAGTCCAACATTTGAACTTGACCCAAATCCACGGCTTCAATTTGGTACGGATAGAAGGGTTTCTTTCGAGATCTAGATGTGATATTGAGCACGAAAAGGTTTTTTTATGAAAACAAAGATATTGGGACATCTGAAAAGAGAATCAAGGATGGTCATAGGTTTGACCATCCTTGTATATATAACCCTCGTTTCGCTTGAAACAGGTCATAGCGCCCAGGAGTTTCCGAAACCTAGAGGCCTTGTCAACGATTTTGCAAATGTAGTCTCCCCTCAACATGAACAAAAATTGGTTCAAATTACCAAAGAACTTCTGGAAAAGACAGGTGTGTCTGTCGTTGTGGTGGTTGTGCCTGACATTGGCGGTGAAGACTATAATGAATATGCTACTCGCCTTTATGCTGACTGGGGCATAGGAAAAAAGGGGAAGGATCAAGGGGTCCTTATCTTTGTTACCGTCAAAGAGCGCAAGATGCGTATTGAAATAGGTTATGGGCTTGAAGGGCTAATCCCCGACGGCATGGCGGGTGAGATCCGTGACAGATATATGGTTCCGTATCTGAAGCAGGACCGTTTCGGTGAGGGGCTTTTGAATGGTACCTTGGTGATCTCACAAATTATTGCCAAGGATGCCGGCATAAGCATGTCCAGCAAAAGCCCCCGCAGGAAAGTTTCAAAGAAAACGTCCGGTTATTCAAGTTTATTGTTTTTATTGATTTTTCTTGGACTCGCTTTTCTTGGCGGAAGAAGAAGGGGTGGCCTGTTTCCCCTGTTGCTTATTATGGCTATGGGACGCGGTGGATATGGGGCGGGTTACAGCAGGGGCGGCTTCGGAGGAAGTTTCGGAGGTTTTGGTGGTGGTTTCGGAGGTTTTGGAGGGGGCTTAAGTGGTGGAGGTGGAGCCGGTGGAGGGTTTTAAAGGAGAATAGCTTATGGCGCGGGTACCAAAAGATCCAAGGGACATATTCCCTAGTATTGTTGATGATTATAAGGGAGTCTTTGGTGATGGCCTTGTTTCGATAATCGTCTACGGGAGTACGGCGTGTGGCGAGTATGTTGCCGGTACGTCGGATATCAATCTCATGATCGTAGTCTCTGAGGATAAGATCGATTCCCTTGAGCAGGCATTTGGAGTCATTAAAAAGTGGAGAAAACATAATGTAGCTACTCCTTTGCTCTTGACGGAAGATTATGTGAGGACATCGCTTGATGTCTTTCCTATTGAATATCTGAATTTCCAAAATTGCCATGAAGTGGTGTATGGGAAGGACATCCTAGATGAACTCACCTTCGATCCATATCTGTTGAGACTGCAGTGTGAAAGGGAAATTAAGGGCAAATTGCTGTTGCTTCGAGAAGGTTTTCTGGAAACAAGGGGAAAAGGGAGATATATCCAGGAGTTGATTTCGGATTCACTTCATGCCTTCATTGCCATTTTCAATGGGCTCCTCCATCTTAAGGGCAAGGAGCTGCCCCGGAATGGACGTGATGTCGTCACGGAAATTTGTGCGACTTTTGGTTTGGATTTGGTCGTTTTTGAAAGACTTCTTGACATCAAGGCGAAAAGGATTAAGCCTTCCGCCAAAGAGCTGACCGAGCTTTTCAAATCTTACCTGAAAGAGGTTCGCAGGTTGTGGAAGGTTGTCGATATTCTGGAAATAGGGACCTAGGCATTTGAAGCCGATTTCAAGGTCTTCGTCTCATAGCATTAAAATTGACGGTTTCGTAAAAAGTTTGATTTTGCTCTTTTCGTGCACGATTCCGGATCTCTTGCCAGAATCGTGCATTGTTATTCGCAGAATGACTTTTTACGAGTCAATCAAAATTGGAGGCATCTAAATGACAAAAGGACAGAAAATCGGACTGATTGTTATAGCGGTTATTATACTTGCGTTGGTTATCCCCTATTCATACTTGAAAGGGACGTATAACAGCCTTGTTCAAATGGATGAGACGGTAAAGGGGGCGTGGGCACAGGTTGAAAATCAGCTTCAACGTCGCTACGACTTGATACCAAACTATGTAGAGACGGTAAAAGGGTATGCCAAGCATGAAAAAGAGGTCTTTGTAAAAGTTACACAGGCGCGTTCCAGGGTGGCTGGCGCCGGTACAGTCCAGGAAAAAATGGAGGCAAACAACAGATTGTCTTCAGCCTTGGCACGACTTTTGATAGTAGTCGAAAGGTACCCTCAATTAAAGGCGAATACCAATTTTATTCGACTCCAAGATGAACTGGCTGGTACGGAAAACAGGATTGCCGTGGAGCGTCGCCGTTTCAACGAATCGGTAAGGGTATATAATACAAAAGTCCGGAGCTTCCCGACCAATTTTGTTGCAAATATGTTTGGTTTTGAGAAGGCTGTCTTTTTTGAGGTCCCAAAGGAAAAGCAGGAGGTTCCCAAGATAAAGTTTTAACTAGTTTCCATCCATAAATGGCCCTTTTTCCTCTGAGCTGCGTTCTCCGCGGGTTTGCTCAGACAAAATATTGCTCATTTCTGAATTGGAAACTCACGCTAACGCCCATTTGGTTAAAAATATCTATGGATGGACACTAACTATAGAAATCAAAGGCATAGGAGCAAAGTAACAACAATGAAAAAAGAAGATGCAATCTCGTTGGACCATGGCAGTGGGGGCAGAGCATCCCATGAACTGATAACCCGCGTTTTCCTGCCGGGATTTGATAATGCCCTCCTGGACAGCTTGGAAGATAGTACTGTTTTCGAGGTAGGAGATCACAGGATGGCGTTTTCGACAGATTCCTATACGGTTGATCCAATCTTTTTCCCTGGTGGAGATATTGGGTGTTTGGCTGTACATGGCACCGTAAATGATATTGCTATGCGAGGGGCCGAACCCCTATATCTCAGTGTGGGCTTCATTATTGAAGAAGGATTTCCTATGGCCGACCTTGAGCGGATCTTAAAATCAATGAAAGAAGCGGCTGACACGGCCGGTGTACAGATTATTACGGGAGATACAAAGGTGGTAAATCGCGGTAGCGTTGACAAGATTTTTATTAATACCTCTGGGATTGGTATCATAAAGAGCAAGAGCGATATTGCCGGGAAGAATGCAAGAGTTGGAGATTCAGTTTTAGTGAGTGGTACCATGGGAGATCATGGTGTTGCCGTCCTTTCTATGCGCGAAGGCCTTTCTTTTAAAGCTCCGATTCAAAGCGATTCTGCTCCCCTGAATGGCTTGGTGGCAGATATGATGGCTGCCAGTGATATGATTCATGCAATGCGCGATCCCACCCGTGGCGGGCTTGTTACAACCCTCAATGAAATTGCCCTCCAGTCAGATGTGGGAATTGAACTAGTTGAGGACCAAATACCGTTGCGGGAAGGTGTGGAAGGGGCATGTGAACTCCTCGGCCTTGATCCTCTTTATCTTGCCAATGAAGGCAAGCTTATAGCCTTTGTAGATCCTGCGGATGTACAAAAGGTTCTGGAAACTATGAAGAAAAATCCCTATGGGCGCGAATCTGTCGTTATTGGCACGGTGGTAGCGGAGAATCAGGGAAAGGTATTTATGAAAACCGGCATTGGCGGTACCCGGATTCTCGACATGCTGACTGGTGAACAGTTACCGCGTATATGTTAGAACTTAGGTAACATCTCAAAAAGTCCTGGCGTTACACCTGGCAAAGAAAAGATCCCCTTGCCCTAGCTTATTGAGGACTTACGAACTTAGAGGTTATTATGTTACATTTGATGAGAAAACATGCAGGTTCTTGGTTGATAAAGGTTGTGCTGGGTGTAATTGTAGTAGTCTTTGTCTTCTGGGGGGTTGGCAGCTATCGGGAGCGGCAAGGAAACCGTGTTGCAATTGTTAATGGCGAAGTGATTGCCTTGGATGAATATCGCGGAGCATATAAGCGGCTAATGGAGCAGTACCGAGAGCAGTTTGGCGATGCCTTGGACCAGAAACTACTCAAAAGCCTCAATCTAAGGGAACAGGTGTTGGAACAGTTGATTAACCGTCGGCTCCTTTTGCAAGAGGCCGGCCATCTGGGGCTGCAGGTAGGCAATGATGAGCTGTTAAAGGCTATTCAAGGAATTGGTGCATTTCACGAGAATGGCCGGTTTAGTTCTAGGCAGTATCGGCGTACGATTGCTGCCAACCGAATGACTCCTGAGGTGTTTGAACAAAGCATGAAAGAGGATCTGCTCGCAGAAAAGATGCGAGGGATTGTTCTCGGGAGCATTAAGGTGTCAGATGCGGAGGCGTTGGAAACATTCAAATGGCGTGAAGAGATGGTCAGTATCGAATATATGAGGTTTGAACCCTCTGCCTACAAAGATGTAAAGATAGCCCCGGAGGAGATTGAGTCTTATTTTTCCAGCCACGAGAAAGCATACGAGATACCACCGAAGATACGTGTTGGGTATGTGCGGTTTGGTTTCAAGGCATTTGAATCGCAGGCCGATATCTCAGACAATGATATCAAAGAATATTTTGAACTCAACAAGGAGACCTATGCCACACCAAAAAAGGTTAGGGCTCGGCACATCCTTTTTCGGATAGAACCGGGATCTACGCAAGAACAACGTGATGAATTGCGAAATAAGGCCTGGGTTCTCATGGAACAGGCAAGATCCGGGAAAGACTTTGCCAAGCTGGCGAAGGAATATTCTGATGATCCGGGCACCAAAAATAAAGGTGGTGACCTGGGATATTTTGCGAAAGATCGGATGGTAAAGCCCTTTTCTGATGCCGCTTTTGCAATGAAATCCGGCGAGATTAGTGAGCCGATTCTAAGTCGATTTGGCTGGCATATTATAAAGGTTGAGGCAATCCAGGAAGCCAAAGAGCCTGTCATAACTGATATCCAGGACGAGATTCGCAACAAACTTGTTAAAAAGGCGGCCAGAAGACTTGCCTATGACATGACAGAAGAGTTCTATGATGCCAGTTATGGGATTGGTCATATTGCTGATGTGGCAAAAAGGCGTGGGGTAGAGGTGCTTGAAACAGCCTTTTTTGCGCGCAATGATCGCGTGGATGGAATCAAGGAGGCGCTAAAATTTGCGAAGGTTGCTTTTAATCTCAATGATAACGAGACAAGTGAACCGTTGGAATTGACAGACGGATACTATATACTTGAGGTAATCGGCAAAAAAGAGGCCCAGATCCCTGAGTTAACTTTTGTTGAAGAAAAGGTGTACAATGACCTGACAAAGGTCACACAAAATGAGCTGGCAAGAAAGGATGCTGATAAGTTCTTACAAGCCGTAAAGGATGGGGCTGAGTTTCAAGCCGCGGCCGAGGACTTTGAGCCAAAGGTTGAGACTACAGACTTCTTCAAGCGATTTGATTCAGTTCCAGGTATTGGCCGCGAACAGAATTTGGCGGAACTTGCCTTCTCCTTAAGCCAGACAAAACCATTGCCGGACAGAGTAATAAAGGGAAGAAAGGCCTACAATGTAATCCACTTGAAAGAGCGGCAAGATGCTGACGTTAAGGATTTTGAAGCAAAAAAAACGCAGATCAAGTCTGGGATTATTTCAGAGAAACGTCAGGCACTGATGAATGAATGGTTCGCGCAGCTGCGCCGGCAGGGCGAGGTTTCCATTCAGAAAGGGTTTTTAGACTAATGCATGAAGTTTCCATTGCAATGGGTCTGATCAAGATGCTCGAAGATGAGACCAAGAAACACGGGGCCTCGCGAGTTACGCAAGTAAATGTTCGGATAGGTGAGCTTTCAGCCTGCGTTCCAGATTCGCTTCAATTCGCTTTTGAGGTTGCTACTGAAGGCACTGTTGCGCAGGGGGCCGAACTCAACATAGAGGTAGTGCCCGCTAAAGGGCGATGTGGTGGTTGTGATATAGAGTTTCATGTGGAAGATGCCATATTCCTCTGCCCTCAATGCAATCAAATAGTCTCAGAAATCATTTCCGGTAGGGAACTCGAACTTACCAATTTTGAAGCGGAATAATCCGTTTGGTTCAAAACAGATGAAGTTAAATCTAAAAAACTTCACTACCTCCCTTCTTTTCTTGCTAGGTTTCCTGTTGTTCTATAAGTTTCTCAATTCGATTATGCCAAGCACGGGGAGGTGGACGTTCTTATACCCCTTGATGTTGTTAATACTCGCCCTTGTACTGATCGTGGTCGTGAGTTCAATCATGAAAAAGCGTGAACGCCTCGATGAAGACAAAAAACAGGGGCATCAATAGAAAGCCTCCTAGAACTTTACAAAAAAGCCTTTTCCACAAAAGGACTGCTGGGACAACAACCGCGGCCAAATCTATCAAATAGAGTTTGCGAGATCTTACACTATGCCCACACCACTCATGGAGACACTCAGAAAACAGACCAAAGAGGAAACCATTTCTTACGAGTATACATACTGTCTTGACGGTGGTGAACTGGCTATTGCCGTAGGTAAAGACGAGAACCAGTACCGTATCAGTCTGATCACAGACATTGACGGACCGCTGATCCTTCATTGGGGTATTTCAAAACATTCTCGGCAGCAATGGGTCTTGCCGCCGGCCGACATACGTCCTAGTGGAACAGTTGTGCTTCAAGATAAGGCCGCCGAGACGACCTTTGCTGAAGAGGGTGATTACAGAAAAGTTCAACTAAACCTCGCGGGGAAAGATGCGCCAATCGGCATTCCCTTTGTCGTCAGGCAGGTTGGTACTGATCGTTGGATAAAAGATAATGGGCGCAATTTTTATATTCCCGTTGCTGTTTCCCGGCAATACAAAGAGACTTTTAAAGACGTTGCTGTGGCAGGACTTGCCGATACGATCATTGAAAGGGAAATGGGTCCGCACTCATGGACACTGATGCATCGCTTCAATCTGTGTTATGACCTGCTGGAAAGTATTGGAGGCAATGTTGAAGGATTAGCGCTGATCTATGTGTGGCTCCGATTTTCCGCCTTGAGGCAACTGGACTGGCAGCGCAACTACAACACCCAACCAAGAGAATTGAGCCATGCCCAGGACCGTCTGACCCTTAAACTTGCTGAGCAGTATCAAAGACAACCACAAGGCCGAGAGTTTATCCGGCTGATACTTACTACCTTGGGCCGAGGCGGTGAAGGGCAGCGTGTGCGTGATGAGGTCTTAAACATTATGCACCGTCATCACATCAAGGAGATTTCAGGCCATTTCATGGAAGAATGGCACCAAAAACTGCATAACAACACCACACCTGATGATGTTGTTATCTGTGAGGCGTACCTGGCATTCCTCAAAGCAAACGGCAACCTTGACATCTTTTACAAGACTCTCGAGGCGGGTGGTGTTACCAGAAAACGATTGAAGGGCTTTGAGCGATCCATTGTGTCAGACCCTGATTTCATTGCCCACCTGAAAGAGGCATTGATCCACGATTTTGAACATTTCCTGGGTATCCTCAAAAGCGTTCATAGCGGTACTGATCTTGGGACTGCCATCCATGCCGCCAGGCACCTGTTCGATAAAAAACTCCACGATCTAATGGATTTTATATGGGCCCATCGCGATGATCCGGGAACCCGGGCAGGGATACTCGTTGCAAAGATCGTTGAGGGGCGCCAACACTTGAAGATGCAACTAGAGTACGCCGGAACGAATGGCCGAGATGCGCTCTTCGTCGACCTTGCACTTGATGATTTCTTGCGTGTTGTCATAGAACGCAATCTTTGCCATGATATCAGCGGAGATGAATTAGCAGAACTGATCACAATGGTGACAGAAGACCTACTCATCACAGAAGAAAACGACGAACTTGAATACTCTTTGGGCCACTGGAAACGCCTCGGGCAGAGGCCCCGCTTTAAACAGCAGTGGTCGCTTGAAGCCAAGGCCGTGCTGGACCGTGTTGGGCGTGCCTTAGGTGCTGTAATAGACCGCTATTACCAGATCCTTCAGCCAATGGCGGAATTTCTAGGCACAGCCTTTGAGGCAGAACCTTGGATTATTACACTATTCAGTGAAGAAGTTGTGCGTGGCAGTCCCGCGTTTGCGCTGGCCGCACTCTTGCGTCAGATTGATCCTGTATTGCGGAAAAGCGCCGAGCTTGGCAATTGGCAGGTAATCAGCCCCGGGCAGACAACGGGCATAGTCGATGTAGTCTCTAATATGCAGTCCATTCAGAGTAAAGACTTTTCGCAAAACACCGTCATCATTGCCGACATTATTACAGGGGCCGAGGAGATTCCGGCAAACATCAGTGCTATCATCACTCCGGATACAACCGATATCGTATCCCACGTGGCGATTCGTGCCAGAAATGCAAAAGTTCTTTTTGCTACGTGTTACGATAGTGATACAATTGCTCAGTTGAAGTCCATCAGAGGACACTGGCTCCAGCTAAGCGTGAATGTGGCCGGTGACGTGGTGTTTGAGGAAAGCCGGGAAGCGGATGCAAAAGATGCGAAGCCGCTTTCTGAGCAAAGCGCTATCCCACACCTCCTATCCCGGCCCGGATTTACCGATTATGCCGTAACCGCCGGTGAGTTTAATGAGGGAAACGTTGGGGGCAAATCCCACAACTTGAAACAGCTACATGGCAAAGTGCCGAATTGGATTCATTTGCCTGCTTCAGTGGCACTTCCCTTCGGGGTTTTCGAAGAGGTTCTTTTCCGAGAGGAAAACAGGAAGGTTTCCAAACAATACGAAGCACTGATTCATGATATCGATAAGGAAAAGGAGAATGCAAGGGATGAGATCCTTGGTAAACTCCGAAAAACTGTTATGTCCCTTGCCGCGCCCGAGGAATTGGTCTCTTGCCTTCGTGAAGCAATGTATGAAGCAAGGCTTCCTTGGCCGGAAAACTGGGAAGGCGCCTGGAGGGGCATCAAAGGGGTGTGGGCCTCAAAGTGGAATGACAGAGCACTTTTGAGCCGAAAGATCAGAGGAATACCTCATGACGATCTCTTCATGGCTGTCCTCATCCAAGAGGTGGTTGAGGCTGAATACAGTTTCGTGATTCATACTGTCAATCCTTTGACAGGTGACGGAAAAGAGGTGTATGCAGAGGTCGTTTCCGGCCTTGGAGAAACCTTGGTGGGCAATTACCCGGGAAGGGCTCTGAGCTTTACCTGTAACAAGGATGGGCTTAAACCAAAGATCAAGGCCTTTCCGAGCAAGAGCATTGGTCTTTTCGGTAGAGGGTTGATTTTCCGCTCTGATTCTAATGGAGAAGATCTCGCCGATTATGCGGGGGCTGGCCTGTATGACAGCATTATGCTGGAGCCTCCGGTCAAGACCCGCTTGGATTATACCGAGGAATTGCTCATACAAGATGAAGATTTTAGAAACGAATTCATGGTTTCAGTTGCCACTATTGGCGCCATAATTGAGGAGGCCTTGGGCTTTCCGCAAGATATCGAGGGAGCATATTGCAAGGGGCAATACCATGTAGTGCAAACGCGCCCACAGGTTGGAACTGCAAATGAGTAATCACCGCCGAATCAGGATCGGCAATCAGAGCGCTTTTTCAGCGGAAAGGGTAATTCAACCCTTCGAGTTTGCCGTAGCAAGTGGCTTCGATGCCTTTGAATGGCTTCCGGACAAAAAGGAATCCGGAGCTGGTTGGCAAGAATGCGATATTGATGCTCAAACACGCCGTTACATAAGAAACACAGCCCGTCAACACGACATCAGACTGTCTGTTCATGCCCCGTGGCACGTCAATCCTTCAGAACCAGACCTCAGCGAGCAGCTTCTTAAAACCGTACAGTTTGCTCAGGACATCGAAGCATCGCTTTTAAATGTCCACCTCTTTACTGAAAATGGGACTGAGGCCTATGTTCGAGGCATCATCCCGTTTATTAAGTCTCTCAGAAAAACCGGAAGCAGGCTCTCAATCGAGAATACCCCCCTGACAGCCCCCGGGGACTTGAACGCATTTTTTGCTACACTACAACACCTTGCCCCCGCCGAGGCAACACAGACAGGGATGTGCCTCGACCTGGGACACGCCAATCTGTGTTCCGCCACCTTAAATGACTACATCAAGTTCATTGACCTTCTTGATCCTGACATTCCCATCATTCATATTCATCTGCACGAAAACTACGGGGACCATGACAGTCACTTGACCCTGTTTACAGGGCCTTCCGGACAGGATGTCTCCGGCATCAAGGCCTTTTTAAAACTCATAAAAAAACGCCGGTTTTCAGGCAGTATCATCTTGGAACAGTGGCCCGAACCACCTAGTCTGCTAATTGAGGCCCGTAACAACCTGAAAATCATGATCGGCAATTCGCCGCCGCCCCTTGTTGAACCCCGAAATGCCAACACAGAGGACTTTGTGAGTGTTATTGCCGAGGCAGACAGACAACACAGAAGTTGGAGAGAAAAACTTGCCTGGGTCCATG
Organism: Desulfobacterales bacterium S7086C20; assembly: GCA_001751075.1. Taxonomy (GTDB): domain Bacteria; phylum Desulfobacterota; class Desulfobacteria; order Desulfobacterales. The sequence continues at coordinate 20,637 of MAVP01000003.1, forward strand.
ATTTTGTTGCCGAGAAAATCTCTTCTCATAACACGAGGCAACTTACTTACCTGATGATCTATCTGCGTTTTATCGGCACAGGCCAGGTTGCCTGCACCGAGGATGGCAAACACTACCGTCCTTCTCATCATGCCAAGATCGCCCGCGGAATCCACAATCGTCTGGCCGAGATAACTACTCCCGAAAATGTCTTTATCATCAGGAAGATCTATCCATGGCTGCCCTCGTATGAGAACCGCTTTGCTAATGCGGAACCACTCACACGGATAAGAGATCTTGCCCACCGAAACGATATTTGCAAAGAACTCAAACAAGAAATAAAGCACACACTGCAAAATAAGCTGCACAGATGTGCCGGCCCGGAGGATCTTGCCACATCAGCAGCCTTGCTTAAAAGGATAACAGCCCCTAATGCAAATTACCCAAATGACTTTGTTAAAGAGTTTGTGAGATTCCATGAAGAACTAGAGGAGTTTTTTAATGTCCATTCCTTGGAAGAGCAGCTTGAAGCCATCGCCTCCAATGCTCGGAAGGATGAAGATTCTACTACCTTCAAGTTGATAAGCGATTTCCTTAAAGCCAAGAAAAAGGCTGTTACGTCGGAAGAGTTGATAACTGCTTTTGAGCTTTTGACAACACTTCGTCGTCAATTTTTTAAAAAGTCTAAGATTGATACCAGCGCTCAGCAGCAAGGACTTCAACTGGCCGACATAAGATTGGAAGACTATGCTTTTGTTCTGTTGAGCCAATTGATCAATCACCTTGCCACTGCTGGAAAAGAAAACATGCAGTGGCCTATGGCGGGACACTGTTTAGGCTTGGCCATTTTGAACCTGCGCCTAAGCGGCTTGGACAGCTTCGAATGTCGGGCCATAGAATCGGAATTAGAGCTTTGGCATGAAAGTTTTACACCCAAAAACCGTGAGCATGTTCTTCGTCTCAAGGCTACAATTGATCGTTGTCGAAGACTGGCAGAGAGATATTCAGACAAGATCCTTTCCCTGTTTCCCGAAAAGGTTCAAAGACTGGGCCGGGCCTTGGGTGTGGCCAAAGAAGCCATAAGGGTTTTTTCTGAGGCCGAGATTCGAAGCCATTTAGTCTTTCAAGTCTCAAGGCTTGTGGATCTTGTGTTGAAATCGATCCGCTCAGTTGCCTACCTCTCTCCGTGGGACGCTATCGTGTGCGAGAAAGTTTGTGGCCGTCTAGTCGAGACCCAATATCTTGACGATTTATCCGACCTCTCTGATGAACTGGTCGTGGTATTGCTTGAAAAAGCCCGGGGCGATGAAGAGCTATCTGCCGGCGTAGGAGGTATCGTCTTGGCCCACGAAATGGCGCATCTTTCTCACCTAGCGGTCCGGGCGCGGCAAGAAAAAGTAGCGCTAGCCGTGTGCGAAGACGCAAACCAATTTGGGGAGCTTAGAAACCTTGTCAATACACAGGTTGTCTTGGGAGTATCTCCTGAAGGTGTAGTGCTTGAAACCTCCTCAAATCATGGTATCGTAGAGGCAACTGACAGGAAAAGCAAGATTGGGCATGGGAACATTGATGTGGCTGATGTGCCTTTATCTTTTTCAGTCCCGTTGATCCCACTTAACGAAGTTACGCAGAAAACAGGGGGAAGTAAGGCATATGGAGCAAGACGCCTTGAAGAAATCTCACGCGTTCAGACCGCTGGGTTTGCAACACCTCCCGGAGTTGTGATTCCCTTTGGTGTGATGGAAGAGTCTCTGCACTTTTCGCCGGCCCTTAAAGAAGAGTACCAAGCCTTGGTCAACCAGCTAAACGACCTAGAACAAGATGATTTCTCAGAGGCCTTGGCAAGACTGCAACGTATCCATGACGAGCCTAGTGTTTCCCGCGAGATAGTCCGACTGGTGCAGAAAAAATTCCCGCATGACGCACGACTTATGGTGCGTTCAAGCGCCAACTGCGAGGACCTGGAAAGATTATCAGGGGCCGGGTTGTACGAATCAGTAGCAAACGTATCGCCATCTGAGCTATCTCAAGCAATATGTGAAGTCTGGAGATCCCTGTGGGCCAAGCGGGCGGTCATGAACAGGAAAAGGCATGGCATCCCGCATGATAGGGCTCATATGGCACTGCTCATCCAGCAGATGCTGGTTGCCGATCTTTCGTTCATCATCCACACGGTCAATCCCATAGACCATAACACGAACGAGGCTTATGTCGAGCTAGCGGTGGGATTGGGAGAAACCTTGGCCTCCGGCAAGTCCCCGGGATGTCCATATCGAATGCTCTGCGACAAGAATACAGGGGCGGTCAGAATGCTGGCCTTTGCCAGCTTCAGCCAGGCCTTGTGGCCTGATCTTTCAGTGGATCTGAGAGCCGAAACGATAGACTATTCCAAGATCAACCTAACAATAGATGAAGATTTCAGAAACCGTTTGGGGGGCCGCCTTGGAGCAATGAGTCGATTTGTGGAAAAGGCCCTGGGGGGACCTCAAGATATCGAGGGACTTGTGATTGATAGTAAGATCTATCTTGTCCAGGCGCGACCTCAACAAGATGTTTTGTAAAACCATAGCCACAGTTTCCCAATCTCCTCGCTTGCTGGGACTCTTTCAGAAAAGGATTGATGGTGATGATGCACTGCTCGATTTGGCCAGGGTCCGTTTTAATGAAATGGGTCTTGGAGCAGAGTTTTATGCTGAAACAACAGAGGAACTTGACCACTTACTGAAATTCAGACCTGCGGCTGAAACCCCTCTGGTGGCCCATTTGCGGCGTGGAATTAATCTGCTCGAGAAAAAGGATTTGAGCTTAGTCATTGATTTTGCAGAAAGATTCAAAGGCCGGCTCTTTGGCTTTGTCGTCCATGATCAACCCGAAATCTCCACCCGCTTTGACGATTACTTGTCTGCTTTAAACAGGCTTGAAGCTGAATACAACAAGATCCAGGGGAGCCCCTATCTTTTCATAGAATATGCTGTGGGCCTGGCCCCTTCTCTTTTTGTCCATTTCGCAGAAACCATGAAAGGTCTTCAGCGAATAAGCTGTTGCATTGACATAGGTCATATCGGCCTATGGCAGGCGAGAACTGCTTATAGCAAAGAGCATCCCGGAAAAGATGTATGTAGCCTAACAACAGACGATTCTTCTTTGCCGGAAGTAATCGAAGACGTTCAAAGTGCGGTTCGTTCAGCACTGGATACAGTGTTAAGCATAGTTCGGGTGCTAGGCCGTTTAGAAAAACCGTTGCATTTCCATCTTCATGATGGCCATCCTCTTTCAATTACGAGTCCCTTTGGAATTTCCGACCACCTGAGTTTTCTGGATAAAATTCCCGTTCCCTTTGAATACAAGGGAAAAAGGTCTCTTGATCCCATGTTTGGTCCTTCAGGTCTTTCAAGTATCGTTTCTGAGTCATTGAAGCACCTCGGTCCAGAGCAAGTCTCTTTTTCACTTGAGATTCATCCTGCACAGGGAAGGCTTCCCCTTGAAGATGCTTCTTACCTTTTCGATCACTGGGAGGAAAAGACGAATGCAGAAAGGATGAACCACTGGCTTTGGGTGCTTTCTCAAAATCAGCAGCTTGTGCAGAACTCATTGGAAGGAAAATAACTGTGAAACCAACGGCAAAGATGATCATCTATAATTTGTTCCCTCTCTTGGCAGGCAAGTTTACCGATTGGGAAAAGCATTTGTTAAGGGCATCTGAGATGGGCTTCAATTGGGTTTTTGTGAATCCGATTCAGCGTCCCGGAAAATCGGGGAGCCTTTACTCTATTGCCGACTATTATGCCTTCAACCCGTTGCTGGTTGACAAAGAGAGCCGAAAGAAACCGCAACAGCAGGTAAAAGATGTTGCCGGGTCTGCGGAAAAACTGGGCCTCAGCTTGATGGTGGATCTTGTAATCAATCACTGCGCTGCTGATTCGGAGCTGATCAAGTCTCACCCGAAATGGTTTCAGTGGAAGGACAGCGATCATGTGGCCCACCCTTCCTGTGACGAAAACGGAGAAAGGGTGGTCTGGAAAGACCTTGCGAAGTTTGATCATGACAACTCGCAGGACAAGGAAGGACTTTTTAGATTTCTATCTGATGTGGTGATGTACCTGATAGATCTAGGATTTAAGGGTTTCCGTTGTGACGCAGCGTATCAAGTCCCCAGGGCCGTGTGGGAAAGGCTCATAAGTGAGATACGAAAGAGACATCCTGAGGTGAAGTTCTTTGCGGAAACACTCGGGTGTTCACCAGACCAAACCATACAAACAGCAGGAGCTGGTTTTGACTACATATTTAACAGCTCAAAGTGGTGGGATTTTGAAGCCCAGTGGTTGATGAAACAATATGCCCTTACGCGTGAGATTGCGCCTTCCATAGGTTTTCCTGAAAGCCACGATACCGTGAGGCTCTATGATGAACTCGATGGCAACATGGCTGGGATGAAACAACGCTATCTATTTTCAGCACTTTTCTCTTCAGGGGTTATGATGCCCATGGGGTTTGAATACGGCTTCAGGAGAAAACCCCATGTAGTAAAGACAAGGCCACAAGACTGGGAAACAACCGATGTTGATATGACGCATTTCATAAAAGCCGTAAACAAGCTTAAGGCAGGGCATGCAATCTTTCAGGAAGAAGCGCTAACCGAAATACTGTACTACAACAATCCGAATCTTCTCCTCTTGTGGAAGGCCTCTACTACCACTCAAGAAGAATGTCTCATTATCGTCAACAAGGATATTTCCAACAAACAGCATTTTCATGTAGAAAGTCTGCAAGAATTTGTTCAGGCAGGGGCTCCACTTGTTGATCTCTCTCCAGAATATCAAATGAACTATATTCCCAGCCCCTTTTCGTACGATTTCCGGCCAGGACAGGGTATAGTCTTGATGACTTTAAGGGATTTGCCGAAGTAGACAGCCTGCCAGTCCCTTTGGGCGAAAATGCTTCAGATCGCGTGCTTTTCGGAAAAGTCAAACTTTTTTACTGGATTTTCTTATAGTCTTTCGATAAGTTACAGCCAGATTTTGGCAGGTTTTCAGTAAGTGCGCAAAGGTGTTCGTCAATGCATCTTGTTGCTCTTCACGTGTTTGGTTTGTATCTTCTCAATAAACTTAACTTAATAACCTGGGGCAATAAGGCCATTAACCGACTCAGGCCGAACGGGTGGGTGTTACCAGTGTATTGTTGTGCAACAAGTGAAACCGCTGACAAAGCACACAGCCTCATAGATTCTTGCATCGAAACAAGAGTTGTTCTTTTGCCCGTTGACCCGTACCTGGTTCATGTTTACTGGGAGGTCAACTCTAAGGAAATTGATAGAGCAAGATATTTGCTGGGTGACACATACGAATCTTCGCAGGCTTTACTCAGGTTCTATGATGTTACCAATGTTTTCTTTGACGGTACAAATGCCAACAGCTCGTTTGATGTGAAAATCGACCTTGAATCGAAGAGCTGGTATGTTCGCCTCTGGGTCCCAGACAAGTCATACGTTGTTGAACTGGGCTATAGGACCACCGACGGCAGTTTCTTTTCGTTGGCACAATCAAACACCGCGCGCACACCCCGTGCCTGGCCTGTACCAAGGGTGGATGACACCTACTCGCTCGTTGATCGACGTGCCGACGATGGCCTGGCAACCACCGAAGTCCATACAGCACCTCATGGCGGTGACAAGAAGCAATCCAATCGGCGAGAGTTAACCTCCCAAACGTGGGAAACCGAGCCTGAACCCAAAGATGAGAGTTTAACACAGATGAATGAGGAGCAATTTTCCTTTGGTATGTCATCATATCGTATCTCATCAATACGGTGCTTGCGATGATCAGCTCTGAAGTTTCACGATTTCCTACAAGTCCTTTTCGCGGGGTTTGAAAATGGAAAAGGCTTATCTGGCTATTGTGCTTCATGCGCATCTTCCTTATGTCAGACATCCTGAACACGTAGATTCTCTTGAGGAGAACTGGCTGTATGAGGCTATCACCGATACTTACATCCCTCTGCTTTTCGTGCTGGAAGGTTGTGTAAAAGATGGAATTGACTTTCGCCTGACTCTGTCACTTACCCCCACCCTTGCCTCTATGCTCGCAGACCCGTTGTTGCAGAGCAGATATTTGGAAAGACTGGAAAGGATGATAGAGTTGGCCCAAAAGGAGATTAAACGCACTAGATCCCAGCCCGAATTTAACGCCTTGGCCCTTATGTACAACACCCGTCTTGGGCAGGTGCATGAGGCTTTCGTCAATCGTTATGAACAAAACTTGCTCCAGGCCTTCAGGTCCCTACAAGAACGCGGAAAAGTGGAAATCATGGCCTGCGCCGCCACGCATGCTTATCTCCCCCTGCTTTCAGTAAACAGGTCCGCTGTTAGGGGACAGATTGGGATCGGGGTTGAACATTACAGGGAAGTATTCGGGAAAAGCCCCGAGGGCTTCTGGTTGCCGGAATGCGGTTATTATCCTGGAGTCGACGAATTACTCGACGAATATGGCATACGATATACTGTACTTGAGACTCACGGTATCACGCGGGGCAACCCAAGACCTGAGTTTGGCGTCAATGCCCCTGTTTTTTGTTCCTCAGGAGTTGCTGCCTTTGGGCGAGACCCTAAATCCTCGGCCCAAGTTTGGAGTTCTGAAATCGGTTATCCAGGGGATTATGATTACAGGGAATTCTATCGTGACATTGCTTACGATCTTGACCTCGGATATGTCGCGCCCTATATTCACAGGGATGGGATTCGAGTAGATACCGGCTTTAAGTATTTCCGTATTACCGGCAAGGGCAATCACAAGGACACCTACATCCCAGAACAAGCAGAAAAGAAGGCCGAGCTTCACGCAGAAGATTTTATATCCAAGCGCTTCAAACAGGTTGAATATCTTGGCTCCATTATGGATCGCAAACCAATCATTGTGGCCCCCTTTGACGCTGAGCTATTCGGCCATTGGTGGCATGAAGGACCATTGTGGCTGGACCATGTTATCCGCAAACTTCATTCGGCACAGGCGGGAATCAGGCTTGCTACGCTTTCTGAATACCTCGAACAATATCCCATAAATCAGGTTTCAACACCTTCCTATTCCAGTTGGGGACACCATGGGTTCAATGAGACCTGGCTCAACGGGAAAAACGAATGGATCTATCCTTGTCTCCATAAAAGCGCACTGCAAATGGAAAGGCTGGCGAACAATTATCCTCAGGCCAAAGGCTTGACATTGAGGGCGCTTAAACAAGCAGCACGGGAGTTGTTGCTGGCACAGTCAAGCGACTGGGCTTTTATGATCAATGCAGGCACTATGGCAGAATACGCTACTGAGCGAACCAAAAGGCATATCTCCCGCTTGGCAAGACTAGCACAAGACGTTGAGTCAGACAGTATCGACCAAGTCTGGCTGTCCAAATTGGAAACCCGGGACAACATCTTTCCTGGAATAGACTACCGCTTCTTTTGTGGAAGTTCTCGTTTATGAATACGAGTCTTTTCGCTGATGGATTAAAGACATGTTTATCGTTATGATCACCCCGGAATGTGCCCCTGTTGCCAAAGTCGGTGGCCTGGGAGATGTCGTACAGGGGCTTTCCCGCGAACTGGACCTCAGGGGAAATGCGGTAGAGATTATTCTGCCCAAGTATGATTGTATGCGCTACGATCGCATCTGGGGGCTTGAAAAGACATTCGGAGATTTATGTGTTCCCTACCATGACCAGCATGTTCATTGCGATGTCTATTTCGGCTTTGTAGACGGCCTGAAATGCTTTTTCATTGAACCGCATTCTTTCAAGAATTTTTTCGACCGGCACACCTTCTACGGGCACGATGATGACGTCGAACGCTTTGCCTTCTTTTCCAGAGCTGCCCTGGAGTTCATGCTCAAGACAAACAAGCATCCCGACATTATCCACTGTCACGATTGGCAGACGGCGCTGGCGCCGGTCCTTCTCTTTGATATATATAAACACATGGGAATGACCCACCCGAGAGTCTGCTATACGTTGCACAATCTCAAGCATCAGGGTGTCACCGGGGAATATGTGCTGCGCCAAGTCGGCCTGGATCCTGCTCATTACATGACACAGGACAAGCTTCAAGACAACTTCAACCACGGTGCTGTAAACCTGATGAAGGGAGGAATCGTTTATTCAAACTTTATTACCACAGTCTCCCCTCGCTATGCCGACGAAATAAAACATTCTGACATGGGATGCGGCTTGCAACATACACTCCATGACCATGCCGCAAAATTTGGTGGAGTCTTAAACGGCATTGATTACAACGTTTGGAATCCAGAAACCGACCCCTATATTGCCTGTCAATATGGAGTGGAAACGGTCGGTGACAAATACAAAAACAAAGAGGCCCTACGCCAAAGGCTCTGGTTAGGAAAGGGTTTCAAGCCGATTGTTGCTGTGGTAAGTCGTCTCGACCATCAAAAAGGGGTGGGCCTGATACGGCACGCGATTTCTTATGCCCTTGAAAACTCCTGTCAGTTTATCCTTTTAGGATCAAGTCCTGATCCCGTCACCAACAACGATTTCTGTGCCCTGAAGCAATGGCTGAATGACAACCCAGATTGTCACCTCGAGATTTCATATGATGAGGAGCTGGCACACCTCATATATGCAGGGGCTGACATGATTCTCATACCCAGCGCCTTTGAACCTTGCGGCCTGACACAAATGATCGCCATGAAATATGGAACTCTCCCCATTGTTCGAAACATTGGCGGATTAGCAGACACAGTGTCTGATGCGGATTATTCGCACAGGCCGTATCACGAACGTAACGGCTATGTTTTTAATGATTTTGATAACCAAGGGCTCCAGTCTGCAATGAGCCGGGCCATTGGCCTTTGGAACGTATACCCAGAGTATTTCCGGGAGCTTATGGTAAATGCAATGAGGTACGACTACTCCTGGAACCATCCTGGACAGCACTATCTCAATATTTACAATCACATTAAGGAGTAGAGGATAAATCTCGTAAGAGACTAAGTTTTGGACCTGTGTGGATTCCCGGATGCTCCCCCCCCATCATTTTCTTCGTTATTGTTACAAATAGTTCCACCGATTGGTATTTCTTTTCCCAAAATATAACCTAAATTACCCAATTGCCCCGTTGTTCCTTCCCGGGGTGTCTAGCTATAACTTTTTGTAATATATAGAGAATCGTCCGTTCTGGCCCGGTGGCATGCAATTTTCAAGAGCTATCCAATAGCGTATGGATATCTTTTGAGGATGTTAGCGTGTGGACATGAATGTTTACTACCTACCGGACAGGCGTTGCGGTGATGATCGACGCAAGAACAAGATCCCCATTCTTACCATCTCTTCACTACTAGGGAGACGCCGGATACCGAGACGTCAAGAAGACAGGGGGGGCTCCTTTGCTATTGACGTGTACTGCTCCAAGACGTTGTTCATGATTCTGTTGATTGTCTCGCTGAGTGTATTGGATGCCATGCTAACACTCTACCTGGTAGAGCACGGTGCGGTAGAGATGAATCCTGTCATGGCCTATTTTCTAAGCCATGGTCCTCTCATCTTCTTCAGCGCCAAGTATCTGCTGACCTGCTCATGTACCATGCTGGTATTGATCAACAGCCGGTCTTTTCTGTTTGGAACCAAAATCCGGGCCGAAGCGCTCTTCGTTGCATTTGCCATTCCTTTCGCCCTTGTGGTGAAATGGCAGCTCTATTTGATCTTCTTCGTCCTCTAGGAGGCTGTCCGAGAATGGCTCTTTTTCCCAATCTCTGCGTCAGGCTCAAATTTTAATCCTCGAAATATGTCAATATATTCCTGCGGTTAAAATTTTCGCCTTCCTTGACCTCGGAAAAAATATCTCATTCTCGGACAGCCTCCTAGGAGCGCATCGATGGTTATGGAGAAGATACCGGGAAAATGGGTAAGTATTTGGCACTATTGGTAGGCACGCGGGGATTTGAACCCCGGACCTCTACCGTGTCAAGGTAGCGCTCTCCCCCTGAGCTACGTGCCTGCGTTGATAGCTTTGCATAACCTCGTCTCAGTCATTGTGTCAAGCAAAATAGCAGGCCCAGCGGAGCAAATCTTCATTTCATCTCTCCGTTTGAATTGTTATCCTGCAAGATGACCAGGCCCCTGTATATATATTGGAGGCCCGAGGCCGTAGTCACAGCGGCTGTGAACCAGAACAAAAACCATTCGATCTGAGCCATTGCATGGACTTGATGGGCAACAAGAACGGCGCAAACCGTTGCTAGCTGAGCAACAGTGGTGATTTTGCTCAAGATGGAAGGCTTTATTTCAATACTGCGATTCATGATGTTCAGCAAGACTATCCCAAATATGATCAATATATCCCGAGTGATAACAATCACGCTAAGCCAGCTTGGGATCATACGCTGGATGGCAAGGGTTACAAACGCAGTAGTTAGCAGCAGTTTGTCTGCAGTAGGGTCTAGATAAGCCCCAAGGGTTGTCTTTCGTTTAAATAAACGAGCTACGAGACCATCCAATCCGTCGGTGATGGCAGCCACGACAAAAACGAGTAGGGCACCGTCAAAGAGGTGCCTTATCAGGCAGATGGCAAAGACTGGGGTGAGGAGTATCCTAACAAGGGTCAAGGTATTGGGGATATTGATGCGGGGCGTTGACTTTTTCATAGTTGCGAATCGTGGTATGGTAATCTATGAAATATTTACCATGTTTCAGATTCTACTTCTGTTGGCCTTTGCCAGTCATCTGAAAAGTTAACTTTTGGTATTAGCTCGAGTGTTATGCTATTTTCTTTAACCTCAAGGATATTCACTCCAAAACCTTCAAAGTTTTTCAGTATCAATTCCTCTGCCAGTGCGCTGGTATTTCCTTGAAGATTAACATCTATCTCAGCCTCATCGGTCTTGATTGTTCGTAGATAGACATTTTTGATGCCTGCGATTTCATCCCTGAGGGTCTTTCGGAATTTGACAAAGTCGACATATTCCCTGATACCCTTCACAACCAATTGTACCAGGACAGTTTGTCTGGTTCCCCTCCCCCAGCTTGCCGTGATTTGTCTGATGATATCTTTGGCTATATCTGAGGTGGCAAGCGCAAGGGCCTTGGTACCTGCAACAGTCTCATTTGCATGAACGGCAGCTTTTGCAGAGTTGAATGAACCAATAATTTTACCATTGTCAACCTTGAGTGCTCGAAGAGAAACCTTGGCTTCAACAGACTTCGTGCCTGTCCCGGAAATATTGCCGGTTAGTTGAGCAAAGGCCTCGCCTATTATTACTACATCGGCGCCAAGTTGTCTGGCAAGTTCTGCGGCCATTTCATCACTGAGATCAGTATCAGGGATTCTACCCTCACTTGTTTCTTGGGTTGAAAGCGTTTCAGGCGCCAGGACTGCAAACCCCTTTTCTTTTAGTGTTCGTTCTAGTGTATCCTCTACGGTTAATGGCAATTTCATAAATGTAAATGTATTTTGTTTCCATGTGTATCGGGGCCAAGTGTGGCCAACATTTTTTTCTGTGAGCAGGAGCACAACCCTTGGCAGTTCCTTTTCGGTTAAGAGTACGCCGATATCCTGCAATTTGTTGTGAAGGACATCAATCAACAAGGTTGCTTGCACTACTACCCGATAATAAGAACCGGCCTTGGATTCTGTAAGTACCTTGTAATCATGGATGAAGTCCTTGAATTGCGTATAGATATGCTCACTGAGTAGCTGAAAATGGCTAACCACCACTGCGGGTGAAATCAAGAGCCCAACACCTTCCTCCACAGCGTTCCATAGACCATGTTCGATAGCCTTGTCCCGGGCACTTGCCACTTTGTCATGGTAAATCTGGCCCGTTCCTATAACTTCTACGATTTTTGTCTGCTGAACGTTTTGGCCCCATACGATATTGCCAGACCAACTTAGACACAAAAAAAAGAAAAAGAGTGAAATGAGACGTCCGGTCCTAGAAAATTTCATGCCCACTACTTCTCCTGTATAACTTTAATAAAATTAAGTTCTTGCCTTGCTTCATCAACATGCGTTTTGTTGATTTCAATGACCTTTTTAAAAAGTCTCGTTGCCTTCGTGAACTTAGATGCCTCCTGATAGATTTTTCCCATATAGTAATGTGCTTCAGAGGAGTCTGGAAAAAGTTTTATAGCCTCTCTGTAAGCTGATTCGGCTTCAGCAAACCAATTTTTAAAATTGGTTCCTCTATCCATTAGATACAATCGTATAAGTCCCACATGCGCAAAGGCCAATTCCTCATCTGTATTTGCCAGGGTTTGGGCTTTTCTTATCTCTTCTATGCCCTTTTTGCAATTGCCTTTATTACCCCAAACCAAACCGGAACCAACGTAGGCCTTAGAGTATGTTGGGGCCAATACCTTGGCGAGTTCGAATTCTCGGATGGCGTCACTATATTTTCCCAACTCAAGGAATTTTATACCGCTGCAGACATGGTGTTTGGGTGTGTTCAGTATGTTCTCCGTTGTTACCGGCTTTAGAGCACACCCATACAAGGGGACAAAAGCAACCAGCAACGTCCCTATCAGTACAAAAGACCTAAGTCTCATTTTGTTCTGCCTCCTTTTTGCAAAAAAAGGCCTTTCATGGATCTGGTCAGTCTATGACAATTATGACCTTGCATTTTTTTAATAACAATAGGTTTTCAGAAGCACTCTGGACCTTTGAGGCATCTGTGTTACTTATAATAAAATTGCATCGGCAAAGCCCCCGTGTTCTTAAGGCCCTGATTATTAGGGGGTTGCCTGACACCCTTGGATTGTTTTGTGCGGATTTGAGGTCTCTTTCATATGCAACCGTTCCTTGCTGGACGGCAAATTCGCGGCTTATATATGCTGAACCATAGACCTCCTTGCCGCTTTCATCTACAATCGTCGGAGACATAGATGGTACGGCATTAAGTCCACGGGCATCAAGTACGAACCCTGTGTATGCAGGAGTCGTAGGAAGGGGCGTAATCTCGTTGCTGCGAAGTGCCTTTATCTGTGGTACAGACTTGATGCCCGGCGGGAGTGCCAGTTGTGCGAAACCGCCCTTCATCTTAAATGCTAGAGTGACTTCCATTGTACCATTTGATAGATACTCCCTCTTGACAACTTCAGCTTCTTTAACCATGCCTCGAAGCTGGTTTTCTATCATGGAACTATTTCTTATTAAATCCTCAACGATGGAAGATGAATCTATCCTCACTTTCCTTATTGTTGCAAAGAGATTTGAGAAGGGGACTGTTTCTGTGTTCGGGGCTATCGGTTCTTCTTGGTTTTTTTCACTATCTTTTCCTGGAGCTGTTCCTATCCCATTGGCATAGATGACCCATTGGGACCAGTTTATGTGCCCACAATTATCAACCTTTTCAACAAACTCATCTTCTTCCGCAGCCAAGAAAGGTGCGGTCAGGCAGAGAACTAGTACTGCTAAAGCCGTAGCTACAAAGAGATTAACAATTTTCACAAAAAGTTCCTAAAGTCAGCAATCTCCGGTTAGGAAATTGGTGGGCCGTGCCCTTCTTTTTTAGTCGGTGGATTCATCGCTGTACAGGTGTCTTTCAGATCCGTGTTCCAGGAAGCAAATTATTCGGTCAATTGCTTCTACGTAGGCCTTCGCACTTGCCTTGAGGATGTCAGTACTGGAACCGCGTCCCAGGGCACGAAAGCCCTCGCGCGATACCCATACCGTGGCCACACCCATGGCTTCTTTTGTCTCTGTGACGGCGTTGACCTGAAATTGCTCCAGCTTGTGATCAATTCCTGCAATCTTATCTATGGCCTTGAATATGGCATCGATCGGCCCATCGCCTTCGGAGCTTGCCTCCAAGATGACATCTCCTTTACGAAGCCTCACCTTGGCCTTTGGGGTACTACCATTGCCGGTCGATATCTTGTAAGACTCCAGACCGTAAAGAGCACTGTCGGTGAATTGTGCAAAGATTACGTCCTGGACTATAATGTCTACATCTTCATCGTAGACCTGTTTTTTCTTGTCCGCAAGGGCCACAAAACGTTCATGGACTGTCTTGAACTCGGTTTCGTCAAGCTCATAGCCAAGCGCCGATATCTTTCCCCTCAAGGCATGTCTTCCAGACCTTGCTGTAAGGATCATGGTATGCTCTGTAATGCCAAGGTCTTCCGGGCGCATGATTTCATAGGTGTTCCGATCCTTCATAATGCCGTCCTGATGGATGCCGGAAGAGTGGGCAAAGGCGTTGGCGCCAACAATTGCCTTATTGGCTTGAACCATCATTCCCATAAGGCGGCTAACCAGCCTGCTGGTTCTTAAGATTTCCTTGGTATTTACTGATGTGCAAAATTCGAAGTAGTCTTTTCGTGTCCTGATGGCCATGACAATCTCTTCCAGCGAGGCATTCCCTGCTCTTTCTCCCAGGCCGTTGATTGTACACTCCACTTGTCTAGCTCCGTTTTCAATAGCCGCTAAGGTGTTGGCGGTGGCCAACCCCAAGTCGTTATGGCAGTGAACACTGAGCAGACATTCGTCAATGTTTGAGACGTTTTCCTTGATGTGACGAACGAGTGTGCCGTACTGATTGGGGACCGCATATCCGACAGTATCCGGAAGATTTACCACTGTAGCTCCGGCCGCAATTACCTGCTCAACCACCTGGGCGAGATAATTTGGGTCTGTACGTGAGGCGTCCTCAGTTGAATATTCTACGTCATGGCACAGGGACTTAGCAAATTTCAAGGCTTCAAGACCCCGTTCTAAGGCCTTTTGGCGATCTAAGCCGAATTTTTTCTGGATATGGACATCTGAAGTCCCAAGAAAGACGTGTATGCGGGGCCTTTCCGCCCCCTTTATTGCCTCCCATGCCGTCTCAATATCCTTCTTTACTGCCCGAGCAAGGGCGACAACTGTAGGACCTTTTACCTTTTGGGCAATCATCTTGACGGCCTCGAAGTCCCCAGGAGACGAGATGGGAAAACCGGCCTCAATGGCATCAACCTGTAGCCTTTCAAGTTGCAGTGCAATTTGAAGCTTTTCTCTCGGAGTCAGGCGCGCTCCTGGAATCTGTTCTCCGTCTCGTAATGTAGTGTCAAAAATGAATATACTCTCCATGATTTGCCTCTCCCCCTTGTATCTTTTCAATAACCCAGGACACCCGGGCTTTGTGAGAACTTACTTTCTTTTTTTACCAGAATTCCGACAAACTGCCAGGGCAATTTTGACGACTTCGCAAAAAGTCCATCTGCGGCGTTGCGCTTCATCTTTCGTCACTGCGACGTACGATCAGTACGTCTCATTCCTCAAGAATGCGCCGCAAAAGCGGCTTGAAAACAGTATGCGCGCCTTGCATCTGGAGCTTTTTGCTGTGTCGTCTGTTTGTGGACTTTTTATGAGTCCATCAATTTCCGGCCTCGAAAAAAAAGCCGCAGGTTTTAGTGCCCGCGGCTCTTAATTCCTTGGTTTGGTCCTAAACTACCGCAGGCAGACCACTCCGAGAAAGAGCCCCAAAAGAAGCAACAAACCCGACGGTAGCAGTAGGAATATGTGTGATTTTGCTGTAAGCATGACTAACAAAAAGCACGACAGGGTTTAAGTGTCAAGCTATTTTTTCGACAAACAGCTTGACTTCAGCCTTATCAGTTGCTACTCAAAATCATTTGTTTCCCGTTTTCACAGCGCTTGGATGCATAGTTAGTTGTGCGGCTTACGTCTTGCAGTGCAGTTGCCATGTGTCAGAATCGGATGCATCTCCTGTATTAATAGCCTACCAAACATCTAAACTATTGTGGACACCGAAATGATATACCCTGAAACGCTTAAACCTCTTGCTTACGATATTGTCCCCTCAGCGGAGATTTTCGGCCGGATCTCAAGACTTCAAGAAAGGCTCGCGCGGGCCGCCCTTGACGGGGCCATCATCGTTGACATAGTGAACCTGTTTTACTTCACAGGCACTATCCAGCAGGGAGTCCTCTTTGTGCCCCAAGAAGGAGACGCGCTCTTTTTTATACGCCGCAGCCTTGAACGGGCAGAAAGGGAAACGCCCATTAAGGGCCTGATTCCCATAAAGCGCTTTGATGAGATGGTAGGTCATATTGCCGATGCTGGCCGCAAGGTGCCAAGGCTCGGATTGGATGAAACCACCATCCCTGTTTCAGTGTTTAAAAAAGTTTCCGGGGCTTTTCAGGAGTCTGCCTTTGAAGATATCGGTTTTGCACTCGCCATGATCAGGGCAGTGAAGTCGGACTACGAGGTGGAGCTAATCCGTGAGGCTGGGAGAAGACACAAGCTCATATATGATAAGATCCCGGATATGATTTCAGAGGGGATAACAGAATGGGAACTCGGTTCAGCTATCCTAGCAGAAATGCTCAAGCTCGGGTTTACGGGCCTTGGAAGGCTTGCGACCTTTAACAGTGAGCTTTTTGGCGGCGTGATCAGCTTTGGAGACTCCGGCAATTATCCCACTTCATCAGTTGGCCCTGACGGTCTGGTAGGCCTTAGCCCTGCCTTTCCACTCCTTGGTGGGGCCAGGAGGCTAAAAAGAGACGAGATCATTTTTGTCGATACAGGCTTTTCGTATCATGGCTACAATACGGATAAGACCAGGATATTTTGCCTAGGAGACTTGCCACAAGCCGCCCTGGATGCCCACAAGACCTGTCTGGACATACAAGAGGCACTGCGGTGGCGATTGAAAACCGGTGCCATGCCCGGCGAGATATTCGATGATGTCTATGAGGCTGTAGTATTGACACGGAATTTTGATGACAACTTCATGGGTTTTGGAACCAACAAGGTCCCCTTCTTGGGCCACGGCATAGGTCTGGTGTTTGATGAATATCCTGCCATCGCAAGAAAGATCCGTACGCCTCTTAAAGAGAATATGGTAATTGCCTTGGAACCGAAGAAGGGCCTTGAAGGGATCGGGTTGGTAGGCATTGAAAATACGTTCTTGGTGACAGAACAAGGCGGGGAGAAGCTAACGATCGGTTCGGATGAGATAGCCCTGGTTTGATCGGTGTTGGAATATCCGCGGAAAGACAGGTGGCCCAAAAGTTTAAGACAACAAAACTTTCTTTTAGATACGGAAATAGGGAGGAGACGTTCTACGCCATTTTCACGATTTTCCTGGCACTTGCACGCGATTATCTACCTAACTCAGCTTTCACGGCCAGCCCGATTCTCTCCGACGTATATGGTTTCTTCATATATTGCCCGGCGCCTAGTTGCTGGACTTCCCTGTTCTTTTTCCATGACTATGCCTTGTACTCGGCAGCGCCTTGAGACCTTTGCAAAACGCCCCTTTTTGCCCGATTGAGCGCTATGCTTCACTTCGTGTCTGTGTCAGGCTCAAATTTTAATCCTCGAAATACTCAATGTATTCCTGTGGTTAAAATTTTCGCCTTTCTTGAACTCTAACAAAAATTTGCATTTTTCAAAGGTCTCGCCTTGAAAGCCCTTGTCTATTTTGCGTTGGCCGTAAAAAGCTGTTTTCCCAGTAGCCTGAAATCAGCAATGACTTTTTGGATCTTAGTTGACGTGATCCAACCCGCAAACTTCGTGGCCAGATCGTACTTGACCGATTTGCAGTGCTTTGGGTTCACTGCCAAAACACTGTACTGATTGAAAAGGGAGGCATCTCCATCTACCAGTATCTTCAACGGAGGGTTCCCCTTCTTGTTGGCCTCGTATTTGATGTACGTGCCGCGATCCGTCATGGTGTAGCCGTCGCGTTCCTCAGCCACCAGGATAGTCTTTATCATGCCCTGGCCGGTTTGTACATACCAGCCCGCCTTGTCAGGAACCGCCAAACCCGCCTTCTGCCACAGGGAGATCTCCTTTTTGTTGGTCCCTGAATTATCTCCACGGCTGGCAAAAACGGCTTCGGCCTTGGCAATAGTCTTCATGGCATCGCACACCTTCATGCCTTTAACCTTGGCAGGATCATGGGGAGGACCTATGATGATGAAATCGTTGTACATCACCTCTTTACGGTCCACGCCGTATCCCTTGGCTACGTAAGCTTTTTCAGCGGCGGGAGCATGGACAAGCAGAACATCTACATCACAGTTTTCCCCCATTTTCAGAGCCTTGCCGGTACCTACGGCCGTCCATTTCAGTTCGATGCCCGTGTCTTTTTTGAATATGGGCGCCAGTTCGTCCAAAAGACCCGTGTTGTCCGTACTCGTGGTGGTGGCCATCATTAGACTCTCCGCCAAAACCGGAAAGGGAAACACAACGAATACAACAAACAAAAAAATACATACCGGTACCACAATTCTTCTCATTATCATATCTCCTCCTTTGTTTCGCTTTTCCCGTCCGTAATCAGCATGGTGCAATCCGGATGAACCAAACAGCCGGATATGCCATGCCTGACCTATATGTCGCACTTAGCATAATACATGGGCTGTGTCAACAATAAATTGTATGTCGCTCGGGGAAAAAGTAGCATATGTGGTATGTTTTTCTTGACGAGCTGGGATCCCTTTGGTATAAAGCCGGGGCTTTGGTTGTTCACGCGCCAAAATTCCTGAAAGAGATCAATGAGGGAGGATTTATGAAGACTATTGCTATTGCGAATCAGAAAGGCGGATGCGGTAAGACGACGACGGCTATTAACTTATCATCATGTTTGGTGCAAAGGGGGCAGAAGGTCCTGCTCATTGATTGCGATCCTCAGGCACATGCCAGTATGGGGCTGGGCGTGGATCCCGAGCATAAACGGAGTATGTATAGTGTTATGACACCACGGGAGAGCGAACGCTTGGCAATCGAGAACATTGTAATACCTATCAAGGAAAACTTTGATCTAGCGCCCTCCAATGTAACACTGAGTGCCGTGGAACAGGAGTTTGCCAGCCTGGAAGGCAGGGAGAGTAAGCTTGCCCAGGTTATTGACACACTGGAGGATTCTTATGACTATGTCATAATAGATTGTCCTCCGAGCATTGGACATCTTTGTTTCAATGCCCTTAGGGCTTCTGGAGAAGTGATCATACCAATCGACATGAGCCTTTTTTCCCTTCGCGGAGTTGCGAGGCTCTCAGAGCTTGTTATGCTGCTCAAGGACCAGTGTGGCCATAAGACAAAACCCCGTGCCCTTGTCACCATGTATGATTACAGGACTCGATATTCCAGCCATGTCCTGGAGAAGGTCAAGGAGCAATTCGGAGACGGGGTATTTGATACGGTCATCCGTTACAATATCCGTCTTAGAGAGACGGTGGACCATGGACTACCGGTGGGAGACTATGACAAGCACGCCATCGGCTACAAGGACTATGACAGACTAGCGAAGGAAATTATTACCTCACAGGTTGATACGATGGCGGATGTTGCAAGTGTATTGAGTAGTGCAGACGAACTCTGGCACAGGCCGGATAATCATTTCGATGCCGTTGTTGAAGCCTCCATCTTGGAAGAGAACACCTCTGAGGCCGAAGACGCCTCTGACACCGGCTATACAATATAGTAGTGTTGTCCCCGGATGGCGGGAAGAATATTTGTGTCGGGGCAGTTTCGTCTATTTCAGATATCGGCTTCTCAGCTTGACAAACTCATCATATTCTTCAGCAGACGTTTCACGATCAATTGAGTCCTCCCGGTCTGCCGTGGGCTGAACGCATGAGGTTTGAGGGGAGGTTTCGTCTGCCCTGGGCTGCTCGGAGCATATGGGTGTTACGGGTTCGAAGTGAACCACAGGCTTTCCAAGGTCTTCGACCTGGAAGATACGGTACTTAACCAGGTGAACTTTCAGCGCCGGATCCCAGTGGCCCATAATGCGATGTACGGACTTTGAAAAGCGACTTGAGAAGAGAAACATCTTCATTTCGCTGCTCGTGTTCATGATCGCTCCGTTTACCGAGATCAATTCCTTTGCCCACAAGTAGTAGGCGAGTGACTCAACAAGAAAGGCTTCGCTGTCTTGTTCACTGTTGAGTCTGGCCACGGTGACACAGTCTCTCGACTTGCTGGTAAAGGCTACATCCGATGAGCCAAATTCAGACGAGACAATCCTTTCTAGGTGAACAACCTCCGGGTTGCCCTGAGAGTGAAGCAGGAAATCACCGGCCGCACGGATCAAGTCTTCCCGCGGGGCTTTTGCCGTAATGACCTCAGAAGCAATTCTCAACATCCCTGTGTCTCCTCGATAGAAGGTGGGTTCCGTTTTCCCGGCGCCCGATAATTGGCAAGACGTTGTTGCCCCTTCATCAACCGTTTTGTAGGCGGAAAGGAAATGATGAGCAACCCGGTCTATTCCATAAGGCTTCTTTTTTAACATTTAAAACCCTGTGGCGCCAGCAGTGGGCGGCCCATCTCTTCAAAAAGATAAGCAAAGGCTCAGTTCAACTACATATGGAAACGCGAGAAACATTGTGCACAAGATGTCGTGGCTGTCAAGGAGAAAACAGAATGGATGAGGTGAACTCGGCTCTTACAATGCGCGGCCAAGCTCATCCGCCTCGGCTAATGCATGAAAGAGGGTTCTGGGCGACTTCGCATCGCCTATGATATGGACCTCAATGGCGGCTTCTTTAAACAATCCCAATGCCTGTCTATTCGGGCGCATTCCTTCTGAAAGCACGATATCGGTTATCATCTCTAATGTCTCAACTTGCCCTTTTAAAAGGAGCCTGATGCCATTTCCCAAAAACTCCTTGATAGTGGCACGTCTCATGAGCTGAACACCCGGCCGTTTCATCCTTTCCATCAAATAGGTTCTATCGTTTGGCGCCATCTCTTTTGCAAAGTGATCGCCACGATGCAAAACAAAGACCTCTTTTCCCGCCTCTGCAAGGAAGTCTGCTACCTGAAGGGCTGCCATATTCCCTCCAAGGACTACAACCCTATTGCCTGGGGTCGAATCGGATTGGAGTATATCGGTAATTGTATGAAGAAT
>MAVP01000004.1 GCA_001751075.1 Desulfobacterales bacterium S7086C20
TACGTTTCCACCATTGGTCCCCATTTCTTCTGTACCTCGGCGGGAACCTTGGCATAACCGTAACCAGGCAGATCTACGAAAAAGAACCTATCATTGATGGAAAAGAAATTGATCATCTGCGTGCGCCCTGGCGTAGCGCCGGTCTTAACCAATTTCTTGACCCCCAACATAGCATTAATCAGCGAAGACTTTCCCACATTGGAACGTCCCGCGAAGGCAATTTCCGGTCTATCAGATAAAGGGTATTGGGAAGGTTTTAGACCACTGACAACAAATGCGGTAGATTTAATCTTCATTCATTCAACTGTGACGGTTTTGTAAAAAGTCGACAAACAGACGACACAGTAAAAAGCTCCAGATGCAAGGCGCGCGTACTGTTTTAAAGCCACTTTAGCGGCGCCATCTTTAAGAATGAGACGTACTTATCGTACGTCGCAGTGATTTACCCTGTTAAATCGGCTTCGCCGTCTCGTGTAGCGAGAATTTAACAGGGCGGGGATGAAGCGCAACGCCGCAGATGGACTTTTTACGAAGTCGTCAACTGTGCCATATAACGTTCAATCCTATCCAACCCTTCGGCGATATTGTCAGCGGAATTGGCATAGGAAAATCGAATATACCCCTGGGCATTCGCCCCAAAATCGACACCGGGGGTCACACCGACGTGTGCGTTTTCCAGTATATCGAAGGCCAGCTTGTACGAATCACCTGAAAACCGCTTGGCATTAGCAAGGACATAAAAGGCCCCGGTCGGCTCCACAGTAATACCGAAACCAATTTCTTTGAGCCGCTTTATCATAAACTTGCGACGTTCATCATATATAGAGCGCATCTTCGCCACATCAGGGGCGGCACCTTCCAACGCGGCAATCCCGGCCCACTGGCTTATAGCGCTAGCCGAAATAAAGAAGTTCTGCTGAACCTTCTGAATGGCTCTAACAAAAGGCTTCGGTGCCAGCAAATAACCCAACCGCCAGCCTGTCATGGCATAGGCTTTAGAAAAGCCGTTGAGCACAAAGGCCCTGTCCGTATACTCTAAGATGGAATGCTCTTCACCCTCGTAGACGAGACCATGATATATCTCATCAGAGATAACATAGGGAGACAGATTAGAAATGGCCTCCATCCGTTCTTTCGATAGAAGGTTACCCGTCGGGTTGGATGGCGAGTTGATTAAAACGGCCTTGGTCTTGGCATCTAGTTTTTGCTCTATGATTTCAGGCCTAAACTGAAATCCGTCATCTTCATACACTGGCACAGTAACCGGCTCGCCACCTACAAAGCGCACAAAGTTGGGATAACAGGCATAATGGGGATCTGAAATAATGACCTTGTCTCCGGACTCAAGAAGTGCGGCAAACAACATGAACATGGCAGGTGATGTCCCAGAGGTAACAATCACCTGATCCGGCTCGAAAAATACCCCGTAACGTTGTTTGTAATAATGGCAGATTGCCTCTCGAAGTTCTATCAAGCCGAGGCTGTGTGTATAGTGCGTCTGCCCATTTTCTACGGCTCGAATCGCTGCTTCTTTTATACACTGGGGAGTATCAAAATCAGGCTCCCCCACCTCCAAATGGACTACATCAATGCCCGCACGCTCCATGCTGTGGGCCTTTTCCAATACGTCCATCACAATGAAAGGTTTGATTTTCTGAGTCCGTTCAGAGATCATAGGTCAATCTTTAAGTTCATAGTAACTACTCAGGTGAGTAGGTTGAAGGCTGAAGGTTGTTAGGAAAAACTGAAATACAGCTCATTATGAAGCCATGTTTGGTGCGAAAATCTGCTCTCTTTCCACCAAAGTGCGTCAATCATGCTTTTTTTATTCCTTCAGCCTTCGCGCAGCGCAGGCGCTTGCGCCGCGTGCAGTCTAAACAGCTTCAGCCTGACTACGTGAGTAGTCACAGTTCATATTACTTTATTCAATGGATACTCGATAATTCCTTCGGCGCCGTTTTTTATCAGTTCAGGTATGAGATCTCGTACTACAGAAGAATCTACCACTATCTCAACGGCAAACCAGTCCGAGTGATAGAGGTGGGACACGGTAGGGGCATTTAAGCTCGGAAGCAAACCCACAATTTTTTCCAGGTTTTCCTTGGATACATTTGTCTTCAGTCCAACCATCTTCTCAGCCTGTAGGGCACCCTTTAGGAGGAGGGCAATATGCTCAATCTTTCCACGTTTTTCCGAATTCGCCCAAGCCTCGTGATTAGCAATCAATTTCGTGTTCGTCTGAAGTAATTCGTGTATGATCTTAAGCCCGTGAGCCTTTATGGTAGAACCGGTTTCGGTAACCTCCACAATAGCATCAGCCAAACCTGAAACGACCTTGGCCTCGGTGGCACCCCACGAAAACTCCACTTTCACGCTGATGCCCCGCTCTTGAAAGTAGTTCCTGGTAAAATTCACCATTTCAGTAGCAATCTTTTTTCCTTCCAAATCCTCCAACCTGCCAATCTTAGAATCGTGTGGAACAGCCAGCACCCACCGTGCAGGCCTTTGACTAACCTTTGAATATACTAAATCTGCAACTATCTCAACATCCGACTCAGTCTCATATATCCAGTCTATACCTGTAAGACCCGCATCAAGCGTACCACTTTCCACATATCGGGACATCTCTTGTGCACGACAAATAGAACACTCGATGGTCTCATCATTGATCTCCGGGAAGTAGCTTCGACCATTCACATTGATCTTCCAACCCGAATGTTTAAACAAAGCAATTGTAGCATCTTGAAGACTCCCCTTAGGAATCCCTAACTTTAGTTTTTCTTTCACCTTATTTGTACACCTCCTTAGGATCGAAAACCTTTTCACCGACCACCCGTATCGATCCATCCTCTACTTTCTTGAAAAAACAGCTCCGATACCCTGTATGACAAGCAGCACCGCCCACTTGCTCTACTCTAAGAAGCACTGTATCATCGTCGCAGTCTATAAGAATCTCGTTGACCAACTGAACATTACCGGAAGTCTCGCCCTTAACCCAAAGCTCTTGCCGACTGCGACTCCAATAGGTCGCCTCTCCTGTTGTGAGGGTCTCTTGCCAAGCCTGCTCATTCATGTAAGCAAGCATAAGGACTTCACCGGTCTTGCTGTCTTGAACAATGGCTGGAATTAATCCACCACATTTTGCGAATGCTAGAGTTATCATGATCCGTGTTTATTAGTAAAAACGTACCGGTCATGTCAATAATTTTAATTTTAATCTGCAACCACTATTATATCTAAATATGAGGTCTTAGCAGACTTCCTTGCTTGTTATTGTTATTTTTGTTAAACAGTGGATCAGAAAATTCACGATGCAATTGAAGGGCATATCAAAATGGACGATTCTCACGGGCAAGTTGGCGCAAAACAAACCAAGTTTGCTTCGCAAAAAGGAAACCTCTTAAAAAGGGTCTTATACCTTCTTTACTTAACTACCCTTGTCCTGTCCGTCATTACAGGCCTCTTCATGGGTGGGGCATACTTCTATTTCACAAGAGACCTACCCAAGATATCTTCTCTTAGAGATTATAGCCCCCCAATTATTACTGCCGTCTACTCTGATGATAACCGTAAGATCGCAGAATTCTACAAGGAACGCAGGATTATCGTACCCATTTCGAAAATCCCAAAGACACTCATAGACGCCTTTCTTTCAGCTGAAGATGCACGATTTTATGAACATAAGGGGATCGACTTTTTCGGTATTGCCAGGGCATTTTTGAAAAATATTGAAGCAGGCTCTATCATCCAGGGAGGAAGTACTATTACCCAACAGGTAGCAAAATCTTTTTTCCTGTCCGCCAAGAGAAGTTATTCGCGCAAGATCCGGGAGGCTATACTTGCCTATCGCATAGATAAGACCTTTAGCAAGGAAGAAATCCTGTTTCTTTATCTGAACCAGATATACTTGGGACATGGCGCCTATGGTGTTACAGCGGCAGCGGAGAATTACTTTGCAAAAGGAGTATCTGAACTAAATTTGTCCGAATGTGCCATGCTCGCCGGTCTTCCTCAAGCCCCCAGCCGTTACTCACCATTTATTCATCCCGAACGAGCTAAGCAACGCCAAGTCTATGTCTTAAACCGTATGATTACCGAAGGCCATATTACAAATCTTCAAGCCACAGAAGCCATAAACTTAAAGCTTGAGGTAAAGAGCAGACCCAATTGGTACATAGAAAATGTCCCATATTACACGGAGTTCGTCCGACAATATATCGAGGAAAAATATGGCAAAGATGTTCTTTATAAAGAGGGACTCAAGGTCTATACGGCTGTAAATATCGAAATGCAAAAAACCGCTGGAGCCTCGTTGAATGATGGGCTAAAAGCTATGGATAAAAGACAAGGATACCGCGGTCCTGTCAAACACCTGGAATATGAAGATATTGAAAGCTTCTCTCAGCAAATCAAAAAAAGACTTGTCAATCAGCCCCTCGAACCTGATCAAATAACACAAGGCATAGTAGTAGCAATAAACGAGGATGATACAGAGGCTACTGTCCGCTTGGGAAGCGAGTTGGGGCAACTCCATATAAGTAATATGGAGTGGGCAAGGGAACCTGACCCGGAAGTCCCCTCCTATAATGCATCACCGGTAAGGAGGATAGGCGATGTTCTTAAGGTAGGCGATGTAATACTTGTCAAGATCAAAAACAAACAAGATAAAACAGACCTGTGGGAACTAACCCTAGAACAAATTCCTGCCGCACAAGGCGCAATCCTTTGTATCGAGACTGAGACCGGACATGTAAAAGCCATGATAGGCGGCAGGGATTTTAGGACAAGCCAGTTCAATAGGGCTGTGCAATCCAGGCGACAGCCCGGTTCTGCCTTCAAACCGGTCATTTATGCAGCTGCCCTTGACAAGGGATTCACACCTGCCAGCATTATTATAGATTCAGCCCTAGTATTTGAAGACACGGAAAGAGACTTCACATGGAAACCCAGCAATTATACGGAGACATTTCACGGACCAACCCTTTTCCGGACAGCCCTGACTCACTCTCGGAACGTAGTAACTGTAAAGATATTGAAAGATATAGGCATTGACTATATCATCGATTACGCCAGGAAACTCGGTATAGAATCGAAAATGAGTCGCAATCTATCCATTGCCCTTGGATCTTCGGGGGTCTCGCTCCTAGAACTGGTTCGTGCATACTCTGTTTTTGCCAATCAGGGATATCGCATAAGGCCGTGCTTTGTCACAAAGGTACTCGATCGTGACGGAAATGTTCTTGAACACAACTATCCTGAAAGTGAAAAGGTTATTGACAAGACTACCGCTTATATCATTACGAACCTGCTTCAAGACGTAGTTAAACGAGGCACCGGTTGGCGTGTCAAAGCCCTTGGCCGTCCTGCCGCCGGCAAGACCGGCACCACCAACAACCTCTACGATGCATGGTTCATGGGATACACACCACGTTACACCACTGGAGTCTGGATAGGTTTTGATGAAGAAAAACCATTGGGGAAAAATGAAACGGGTTCAAGGACCGCAAGCCCTGTCTGGTTGTCCTTCATGAAGGCTATCTTGAAAGACAAACCCATCCAGGTCTTCCAGGTACCAGATGGTGTCGTCTTCGCTAAGATTGATGCAGAAACAGGACTTTTGGCGATCCCCGAATCAAAAAAGACTATCTTCGAGTGCTTCAAGGAAGGAACCGTTCCCACGCGATATACAAAAAAGCCCGAGTCAATTACAGAGCGGGACCAGCTATTCAAAAACGATATGTAAGGGCTCGCTCAAGAATAACTTCGCAGAATTCGCGCTCAGATTTGGGTTGGATTTGCCTGATCCGATTGAGCAAAACCACAGGCATAGCAGGCTATTTCGAGGATTTTGCGAATGAGAATCGGGCAAAGACAGCCTGAAGCTTGACGACTTCGTAAAAAGTCCATCTGCAGCGTTGCGCTTCATCTTTCGTCACTGCGACGTACGATAAATACGCCTCATTCCTCAAGACAGCGCCACTGAAGTGGCTTGAGAACAGTACGCGCGCCTTGCATCTGGAGCTTTTTACTGTGTCGTCTGTTTGTGGACTTTTTACGAGTCCATCAAGCTAAGTTGCGAAAATGTTAAGTTATTTTTGAGCGAGCCCTAAACGCTATGGTATCCTTACTCTGCGCTTCTCAATTTCTTCCATCGACTCCCTGGAAGAGTAGAGCACCAAGAACTTGTCCTCCAGTTCTTTGACTAAACCTCTGAGCTTGTCCTCCGCTATAGTACCACAACGGATGTACACATTTCTGCGGCCCTCTTCGGCAGTCTCTGCTGCTGCTGTGGAAAGGATACTGACAATGCGCCCACCGTAGGACCGGATAACATCTGCCGGCTCCTTAATGGAACCGGCCCGATCCTCAAGGCTAAACGCGAACTGAATGCCACCGGTATAAACTCCAGTGATGTTGAGCAATACCTTAAAAATATCGGTCTGGGTTATTATACCTATCAAGGCGTTCTTATTATTTATAACGGGAAGCGAAGAAATTTTATTCTCCACCATCAATATGGCCGCAAATTCGACAGTCTCATCAGGCTTCACATAGGCTGGTTCCTTTGTCATCAGATCTTTGATCTTCATAGAAGAAAGGAGATAATTGAGCTCATACACATCCAGTGTGGTTGCCTTTGAGGGTGAAGCGTCTCTTAGATCTGTATCAGTCACAATCCCTACTAGCTTACCTTTCTCATCTACTACCGGTAGCGAGCGTATTCTCTTTTCTTTCATTAAAATAGAAGCCTTCATCATAGACATATCTTCAGTTACAGTTATAACATCAGTCGTCATCCACCCTTGTATCAACATAGAACATCCCCCTGTGCTAACAGCCAAAGAATGACGGTTTCGCAAAAAAACGTCGGCCTTTCGCTTTATGCCTTTGGCCCGTATTGGGACTAGATACCCAAATATGCCTCCCGTATCTCGTGAGACTTCCTTATCTTTTCCGATGTCCCTTCTGCTTTGATTGTCCCCTCATGCATAATATAGACATAATCGGAAGCATTGAGTGCGGCTTCAGCGTTCTGCTCAACCAAGAGTATTGTTAAACCAATCTCGGCTTTCAGTTTTTCAACTGTCGCAAAAACCTCACCAACAAGCTTGGGGGCCAGGCCTTGGCTTGGCTCATCTAGCATGATAAGCGTTGGCTTGGTCATAAGCGCACGCGCTATGGTGACCATCTGTTGTTCGCCACCACTGAGTGAACCCGCCTTTTGCTTGGCCCGTTCCTTCAAAACCGGGAAAAGGGTGTACACCAGGGCAAGCGACTCGTCCATAGACTTCAAGGCCTCTTTCCGGTAAGCCCCCATCACCAAATTTTCGTGAACCGTCATCTCAACGAATAAGTGTTTACCTTCTGGCACAAGTGTAATCCCTAGGTCTACTTTTTTGTGGGCAGGCAACCGTGTCACATCTTCTCTCTCATAGGTGATGCTTCCCCGCCAGGGTTCTACCGAACCCAATATGGTCCAAAGGAGTGTCGATTTCCCCACCCCATTAGGCCCGAGTAGAGACGTGATCGCACCCCTTTTCACCTCAATGCTCGGCTGCCACAGGACCTGCATGGACCCGTAGCCCGACTCAAGATTCTCGACCTTCAGCATGTACTTTCCTTTTACCCCTTCCTTCGTTCAGATGACGCTTTACGACGTCTGGTTCGTTACCAGATCTTTCTTGGATTTCTCGGACGGTCCTCCCAAGTATACTTCTATCACCCTCGGGTCGCTTAGGACATCCGCTGTAGGACCATCCACAAACGTTGCCCCCTGGTGCATCACTACTACCCGTTTTGCAAGCCCTGCCACAGCCCTCATGATATGTTCGACCATGGCCACTATGGCGATTTTTTCCTTTTCCTTAATCCGGATAAGTAAGTCAACCATGTAATCAATATCCTTTGGATTCATTCCGGCCATGGCCTCATCCATTAGCAAAAGCTTGGGCTTCATAGCAAGGGCACGGGCAATCTCCACCATCTTCTTTTCCACCGGCGTAAGATTACCTGCTAGCTTTTCCCTGTGGGGCTGCAGACCAACTAGATCGATATATCGGTCGGCCATTTCCAAGGACTCATCTACGTTGATCCTACTGCCCAAGGTGCCGAACATGGCACCAATGGCCACGTTCTCACGGACCGTAGCAGAACCAAAAGGTCTAGGGATTTGAAAGGTTCGGCCCAGGCCTAGTGGCGCCCGCCGGTATGCCGGCAAGCGGGTAATGTCCCTATCTTCGAAAATGACTTTCCCCTCTTCGGGGAAGAAAACGCCGCTGATAACGTTGAAGAGGGTCGTCTTGCCAGCGCCGTTAGGGCCTACAATGGCGATCAACTCCCCCGAGGCCAACTCCAGGCTAACATTGTTCACAGCCAACAGCCCCCCAAAACGTTTCGTGACATTCTCGAGCCGCAATAGAGACATATGGTCACCTACAGAAGATACCGCTCCAAGGCGGTGCCCCGAACCCTGTTCTTCAACATACCAACGACCCCCTCCGGGAACAAGACGATGATAATGATTATGATGGGAGCGAATATTAGGAGCTGAAATCCAGGCCATATTATCGCTAACCAATACTTTGACAGCCCATAGATAAGTCCTCCCACGACTGGTCCGAGAAGAGTACCTGCACCGCCAAGCAGAACTACTACTATGCACTCCACTGTATAATGTATTACAAACACATCACCAGGAAAAACGTAACCCAGCTTCAACCCCCAAGCCACTGCCCCGACACTGGCCCCGAGTAAGCCGCTGGTCAAGAAGGCAATTGTCTTATACTTCGTTGTATTGACTCCCATGACCTTGGCAGCATCTTCATCTTCTTTTACTGCAGTTAAGGCATAGCCAATTTTGCTTCTCATATAATGGATATTCAAGAAAGCAGCTAAGGCGGCTATGATGAAAACCGCCAGATCGGCCCAGAATGTAGTAAGCTGGTTAGCTGTCTCCCTTCCCACGGCCTGAATTAGCGACCCAGAAAATATCAGGCCTTCAGAGCCACCCCAGAGTTTTGCCCCCTCTATGAAGTGTCTAAGCCCCTCATTTATACCTATACAAGCGATGGCAAAATACGCGCCCCTGAGTCTTAAGGCAATGAACGCTTCAAGCAGTGCCGACAAAGAGGCAAGCAAAAGGGCAAGGAGGAACCCTATGAAAACGATCCAAATACCAAGCCCTTCAACCTGATAGAAGTACGTTATCCCCAATGACATCCCATAGGCACCCAAGGCTATGAAGGTTACATAGCCAAAATCCACATAGCCCGTCATCCCCATGAATATGTTCCAGGACTGCCCCAGGGCACAATAAAAGGCAAGCAACGCCACCAACTGCCACATTCCAGGCACAGTCAAGCCAATCAAGAATAGGATGAGGTACGCGGAGAAGACAGGAATGAGAGGATAGTACAAAGATATATTCTTCTTCACTTACTTGCCCAGAAGTCCAGTAGGTTTCAGCAAAAGGAGGAAAAATAGCATCCAAAAGGCCAGAGACACTGTCAAAGAGAAAGGGGCGACTCCCGGTATCTGTGCAAACAAGACGTAAGCGCCGTTCTCTATAAGGCCAAATATCAGACCGGCGAAAAAAGCCCCATATGGGGAGCTAAGCCCACCCAACACAGCTATGACAAAAGCCTTCAGGGTATAGGTTCCTCCCATGTAGGGGTTGATACCCACCGGAATAAACATCGTAAGCAAGACCCCGCTCATGACGGTCAAGCCAATCCCGATGGCAAAGCTCAGTGCATAGATCCAATCCACATTAACGCCACAAACCCTAGCCCCTTCGCTGTCCTCAATAACGGCCCTTACTGCGGTTCCCAATCTTGTCTTGCTAAACCACAAGTACAGAAACAAGGCTATCACTATGCTCCCGACGAACGCATAGATTTTGCTCAGGGGGATGGTAGTTATGGCCAATTCTATCTTGCCCAGTCCCCAATTGTAGCCCCTGAAATCGGCGCCAAAAATCAGCTTGGCAATCTCCTCCAAAAGAATGCCTATTGCAAACGTGGCGAGAAGTGTGGTCAGCTCTGGGGCCTCTACGAGTCTCCTTATCACAGTGTAAAAGAAGAAGAAACCTAATGCCATACCTATGACAAAGGCTGCCGGGATGGCTATCAGCGGGGATAGGCCCAAAGCGGTGAACATGGTCTGTGCCACAAATGCTCCAACCATGATAAACTGACCGTGTCCGACATTTACGACATTGATGACGCCGAATATCAGGCTCAACCCCATTGTGGCCAAGCCATAAACACCGCCAAGGAGCAGCCCATGGGCCAGATTTCCCCCCAAGAGCTCAAGAATCATGCTTGCCTCTTTTGCTTCAGTACGTAAGTTGTGAAATTCGTGTCCTCGTCTATGTGACAGAACAACTTATTTTGTTGTTACTTCAGTATGCTTCACTAGAAAGCGGGCTTCGGATAGATAGGCTTACCGGTTGCCGCCTCTGGGGGCCAAACAATAACCCTTTTGCCATCCTCCTGCCACTGCATGTCTATCATGGAATGACCTATCTGCATTCCTGTATCGTCGACATCCCATCCTCCGTAGAAGGACATGAACTTCAATTTGCCAAGGGCAGCCCTTACTTTATCTTGACCAATAGAATCAGCCATTTCCACCGCCTTCACATAGGCCAAGACCTGAGCCCCTGCTTCTGCGGCATGATACTCCGGTATCATATCCTTGCCCACAGCCTTTTTGAACAGAGCCACAAATTCGTCCTGACTCGGGCCAATCCAATCCAGGCCTTCTTTTTTGGCCCCAGCAGCAGAATATGTAACGCCGTATTCCCAGTGGGACGGACCCATCACACCTTCTGCCAGACGACCGCCCAAGGCCTCGTAGTACGAAGGCAACGTTACAGATGCCACCAGCGATAAGGCTTTGACCTGAATACCAAGGTCTGACATCTGTCGCGTAAAGAGCTGACCATCTTCGTAATGTCCTCCCCCGATAACTATGTCTGGTTTTTTTGTCTTGAGATCAGAAAGGAGAGGAGTTAGATCGGTCACACCCTTAGGGTAGGTCCTCTTGAAAACTACCTCGAACCCGAGTGCTTTGGCGTGCTTCTCTGCACCGCCCATGGTCATTCGGGCGAATTCTGAGTCCTCATAGGCTAATGCGACCTTCTTGACCTTAGGATCAATGTGATGAATCATGTCGAGGGTTCCCTCGTGATACTTGCTCCCAGGTCCTATTGTTTGCACAATATACTTAAACCCCTGCTGGAATATCCGATCACTAGCACCGCCGTGATCCATATAGACCATACCATATCTCTCAGCCACCGGAGCTCCGGCAAGGGTGAGACCCGAGCTATATGCGGAGAAAACCACGTTCACTTTGTTGACCGTGATCAGCCGTTCGATGAAGCTTGTTACACCCTCTTTTTTCGATTCGCAGTCATAATACTTGTAATCAAGCGGGACCTTCTTCCCATCCACAGTAACTCCACCATGCACATTGTTGACCCAGTCAATACATGCCTTTATCCCCCCCACAGCCTGTTCTCCGGCTTTAGCATATTTTCCGGAAAGACACGCAGGATGGCCAATTACGACCTTATCCTTAGCACCAAAGGCATACATCGGAAAAAGAAAAGCCAATGTAACAACAAAACCTGCAACCGCCATACACGACCTGCTTTTCATAACATCCTCCTTTCTTGTTTACCTTCAAATCCAAACAAAACGCATTTCAGAGCTAAGTAATCTAGATATTTAACATTGTCAAGCAATTCAGCCGTTAGGGCTCGCTCAAGAATAACTTTGCAGAATTCGCGCTCAGGTTTGGGTTGGATTTGCCTGATCCGATTGAGCAAAACCGCAGGCATAGCAGGCTATTTCGAGGATTTTGCGAATGAGAATCGGGCAAAGACAGCCTGAAGCTTGACGACTTCGTAAAAAGTCCATCTGCAGCGTTGCGCTTCATCTTTCGTCACTGCGACGTACGATAAATACGCCTCATTCCTCAAGACAGCGCCACTGAAGTGGCTTGAGAACAGTACGCGCGCCTTGCATCTGGAGCTTTTTACTGTGTCGTCTGTTTGTGGACTTTTTACGAGTCCATCAAGCTAAGTTGCTAAAATGTTAAGTTGTTTTTGAGCGAGTCCTTAGAGTCTCTTCAACTTGGAATAGGCATCCAAGTCAAGCGCGGCGGTCTTTCCCTCACGCAGGTAGTGATAACCCACAGCGGCAATCATGGCTGCATTGTCCTTACAAAGATCGGCCTCGGGGATGTGAACACAAATACCCGCACGCTCTGCCTCGTACCTGATACGTTCACGTAGCCTACTATTTGATGCAACGCCTCCCACAACAGCCAGATGTTCGCACCTTTTGGTCTGAACGGCTAAAATAGCTTTTTGGACCAAAACATCAACCACAGCTTCTTGAAATCCGGCTGCAATGTCGTGGATGCTCAGGGCGGATCCTTTTTCCTGGCCATGCACAAAACGGGCTACAGCTGTCTTGATACCACTGAAGCTAAAATCAAATTCTTCGTTCTTGAGCAATGCTCGTGGAAACTTAATACGCTCAGAATCCCCCTTACGAGAAAGCTTGTCAATAACCTCCCCACCAGGGTAACCAAGGCCTAGTAATTTAGCCACCTTGTCAAAGGCCTCACCGGCAGCATCATCTCTAGTATGTCCCATGTGTTCGGAATGTGTCGGATTAATCACATATTCAAGATTGGTATGACCCCCTGACACCAACAGGGCCACAAAGGGAAAGGCAGGTGGGTCTGGTTCCAGATAAACGGAAATGATATGGCCCTGAAGATGGTCAACCCCAACAAGCGGCAGCCCTCGTGCATAAGAGTATGCCTTTGCAAAGGAAAGGCCCACAAGAAGGGCTCCTACAAGCCCGGGCCCACAGGTCACCGCAATGCCATCCAGACTATCGCCATTAAGGCCGGCAGGGCTCAAGGCCTCATCAACAACGGGGACAATCTTTTCGATGTGTTTCCGAGAAGCAAGCTCCGGCACGACACCACCATAGGCGTGATGTACGGCCACCTGAGACCAAACCACATTGGACATTATGTGGGTTCCATCAGATACCACGGCAGCGCCTGTTTCATCACACGAAGTTTCTATGCCCAGGACTTTCATAAAGTATTTGGCCTAAAATGTGTTATAATCTTAAGAGTTTCAACGTAACAATATTCTCAATGGACCGAAAGATCAAGACAAATAGAGGCAAAAGGTTTTTCCTTGACAACTATCGAGAAAGTTTCCTAATTTATTGTAGTTGCGTCCCTTTTAACATGTTATCATCAGCAAAACTATCACCTGCCTGTTTTGGCATTTGCTTATAAGTTGCTCTGAAATCAAATTCTTATGAAAAGCATAGCCTCTGAAGATACCTGCTCAACACGAACCGCCCATATCACTGGCTTGAAATCAAAGGCCCTCCAAGTCAATTTAGAAGAAACCGATCAGGCCGTAACCATTGACCCTAAGTATCTACCCCTAGTAGAGGTGGTCGAAACCCTTCCAGGACTTGTTCAACAAACAGAGGGGCTTTTGTGTGAATTGAACCATCCGTTCAAGAATTGGACTTATATCATCCAAGAGATGCGCAATTATGCCCTAAGAAATTTCTCCGTATACAATGAGCAACCAAAAGGCTGTCAAGTAATAGAGATTATCTTGAATGAATGGCTCAATGCGCTCAGGAGCTCATCAGACCAGTCAGTCCACACCATGGCACTGGACAACATTGTCTATTATGTTGAAAAAATTGTAGTTGACGGAAGAACTCATCTCAAAGAGTCTATGCCGGTTTTGTCGCGTGTTTTTGAAGATCTGGCTAAGTTGCCACAAGAGTTTTTCTTCCTTCTGTCAAGTGGATACTACCAGGTAAAACGGATCGGTGAAGCCGCAGTGCAATTGAGAGAAGATGAATTTGATTTCCTTCGGTTCAACCCCTTGTTTCGAAAGACACTTAAAGTATCCTATCAATACTGGCTCTCGCAGGAAGACCCGTCAAAATGGTTTGCCTCAGATACCAAAGAATCTCACCAAGAGCTAGTACATGAAGAGATCTTTAAAGAGATATCTCACGCATCACTTCGCAGGTCTATGGAAAAGCTAAAACGAATTACGCAAAAGGGATCTCTAAAAGACGAATTGTATGAACTTCTAACACTTCCTGATTATATCGACATTGTAGAATCTTACAAGGAATTGCCATACGGGATTGAACAGCTTGAAACCGATACCCGCAGAATGGGACTCATCAAGACTCTTAAAAGCCTGCTTAAGATCATAGAAATAAGAGGACTTTCCTCAATACACGAAAATGCACTCGGAAGACTTAACCATTGCCTTGCCGGGATAATTCACGTTAAACATGATGAAAAGGCTGAAACCCTCCTTCGAAGAACCTTTGAAGCCCTGAAACAAAGTATGCAAAAGTTCCCGGAGGCAGCTCTTCATGCCTTGGAAAACATAGGCAAAGAGATATTCAAGAGCAATGACAGTGACATGGTCGAGCTCTTTATTCGGCACACGGTTGACCTGGGATTTCAATGCCCGGATATAAAGGGAACTACAACCCAATGGAAAGTACAGGTTAACCCCGCCCATCTTACAAACATCAAGGTTTGGCTTCACCTGATTGAAAATAATCCCAAGTGGAGCAAAAAACTAATCTCCGCCTTGATCACCAATCTTAAGCTTGCAGGGCTTTATATCAGAGATACCGATCTTTTCCAAAAGGAGATCAGCCTGTTCTTAAACAGCCCTGTCGCCCCTGTTTATAACCTAGCCAAACAACTTGCAAAGCTTTTCCCCGTCTATTTCAACGAGATAAATGCTGAGGGCGAGCTAAGAGATGTTTCTACGGAACTTGATGAACTTTTAAAGCGCCAAGACAAGCTCATCCACTTCCTTCGCAAACAGTCCCATGTGGAAAGCAACAACCTCCTCATAGGTTTTGCTCTGGCAATCGTAGATTTTTGGTTCACCAGAGACAAGAGCATCCTTACTCACTATGTACCTTCGGAGATTCTAGAACAAATTGATGACACCGGCATACATATTGACGGTGTTCACAAAGTTATAAAACAACTCTTCCGGGAAGTCGGCATTGACAATGCCCGCCATATCCTCGATTTTGACATGGTGGTGATTAAAAATCACCTATCTGCAGTCCCGGACAAGCTGGAATTTAATAAGCAACGCGTAATCCTCTTGGTCCGTTTTTTAAAGCTCCTTGATCAAAAGTACGATCTCATCCATTTCAAAACAAACGACTTGTTGGATAGGGCCGCCCACAAGGAATTACCGAAGACAGAATATCTCAAAAAGGCTCTGCAAAGTACTGACTTGATCACCCGGTTGCAAGGAATCCTTGACTATCTGAAATTGCTCAAACAGATCATTTTATCGTCCGAACAGTTTACGATTTCCGAAGATATCTACCATAAGCGTCATATTGCCGCCGACATTCCTTCTATGTACGGAACGTATCAAGAACGGAAATTTGACGCCCTAGGCTTTTCTTTCCGGTTAGAAAATCTGACCAATGTCTTATTTGAAAAGCTCTTGGTATCTATCAAACTGACATTTTTAACTCGAACCACCTTCTCTCAAATCGCCGACTGCATGCACCTGCTTGTCCAGGCCATGGAACTCGACGGAATAGTCGTAACTCCCCTAAAACGTTGCCTGAATCTCCTTAATCATGCGATTGAATTAAGGCGCTTTTCCTTTACCCAGTATTTAGACATTTTCCGGGAGTTTTCCCGAGCCGAGCAACAAATTCTCAAAACGCATTATACAAGTATCTACAAGGAGCACTTGGGCCCCATTATTCACCAATTGGGCGCCAAGAGAATTATGGGAAGATATTTTGTCAAAACCGAAACAGAAATCTCTGAAGAAATTGTGGGCAAGGTTTCTGAAACTTTTTTTCGAGATATAGTAGCAAACACCTTTGGTTTTCAGTATCTGGATAACTTTATAAGCAAGGTCATTCACACGCTTTCCCGAGAATCTGAGGAGCTTAGTGGAAACAACCTAGATCTTTTGCTAAGTTACGACCCCAACAGAACCTTATCGGGAATCCAAAACCCCATACCTGCCATAGAAGATCCAATCACCCTTGGCAGCAAAGGTTACAATCTGATCAAACTCGTTGCCCTGAAAATGCCGGTGCCTAGTGGGTTTATCATCACGACTGAAGTCTTCAGGTGTTTCAACGCTATTCGGGCGTTTGAAAGGGCAAACGAAGACCTGAGGGGAAAGATCCTTCTTCAAATCAAAGAGATTGAAAGACTCAGTAACAGGCATTTTGGCAACCCTGATAATCCCCTGCTTTTATCTGTCCGGAGCGGATCTACGGTCTCTATGCCGGGGATGATGAATACTTTCCTCAATGTTGGACTTAACGAAACAATTGTGGAAGGTCTCATAAAAAGGACAGGCAATCCTTGGTTCGCTTGGGATAATTACCGACGTTTCCTCCAATCGTGGGGTATGTCTTACGGAATGGAGCGCGATGTCTTTGACGCCATTATCAATGATCACAAGATCAAACATGGCATAGGACAAAAAGGAGAATTCACCCCTGAACAAATGCACAAAGTCGCACTAGCTTACAGGGAAACATTACGTGATGCACGTGTTGCCATGACGGACGATCCCGTTGAGCAACTATTTCAGGCCATACAACGGGTAATCTATTCGTGGGATTCACAAACAGCCACCACATACCGGGATATCATGGGGATATCGAATGACTGGGGCACTGCTGTCATTGTCCAAAACATGGTCTATGGCAACTTAAACGATGAAGCCGGTTCGGGCGTTGTCTTCACACACAACCCTCACGCATCAGTTGACAAGGTGACACTATGGGGTGATTATACAATGGGGAACCAAGGTGAAGACGTAGTTTCCGGGCTGGTCAGAACAGACTCTATCTCATTGGAACAAACAGCGGCTCTGGGAAGAGAACAAGATTGCCCGCTGGAAAAGGCCCTCCCAGAGATCTTTAATGCCCTGAGGCAAGCAGCCAAGGTCCTGATCTATGAAAACGGGTGGAGTGCTCAAGAAATAGAATTTACCTTCGAAGGCCCAACTGCTGAAAAGCTTTACCTTTTGCAGTCTCGAGACATGGTGGTAAGCCACGGAAAGCGATTTCCTGTCTTTATCCCTTCTGCTAAGCTTAAAGAAGCCTTCCTGACTAGAGGTGTCGGCGTAGGCGGGGGCGCTCTGAGTGGAAGGATCGTTTTTTCACACAACGACATCAATTTCTTCCGCAACAAAGAACCGGATACACCTATCATCCTGATTCGCTTTGATACCGTCCCTGATGACATACGAGAGATATCTGCCGCAGACGGGCTTTTGACCAGCAGGGGCGGCGCTACGTCTCATGCATCTATTGTAGCAAATCAATTGGAAAAGACCTGTGTCGTCGGATGTTCCAAATTAATGGTTTACGAAAAGGCGGGCTATGGGATTATCAGTGGACACACCGTCAAGTGTGGAGACTTTTTAAGTATAGATGGTCAGAATGGTTTTGTTTACCAGGGACAACATAACACAACTATTAAATAAGATGGATTCGTAAAACAAGGAGGATGTAACCATGGGAAAAGGCACACTTGGGATCAATGGCTTGGGGCGTATCGGAAAGCTTTCCTTATGGCAACATATAGGGAGAAAGGATTTCTCTGAAATTGTCATAAACATCGGGCGAACAGTCGGGTCAGGCCTTGAGGATGTGGCTACGTTTATTGAAAGAGATTCCTCATATGGCACTATGCACAATTATATAAAAGGTTACAAGGCAGGCCGTATGATCACCAACATTGATGAAAAGTCGGGCTCCATGTTAATCGACGGCATCAAGGTTACAATTCTGTGCGAGGCCCGCAATCCGAAAGACATTCCCTGGAAATCTCACGGAGTCGACTTGGTAGTCGAGTCAACAGGCCAGTTTCTTGACCCTACCCTGCCCCCGGACGCACCGAAAGGATCCGTGCGCGGCCATTTAGCCGCCGGGGCAAAGAAGGTAGTCGTATCGGCGCCTTTTAAGATAATAGACAAAGCAAGCCCCATGCCTAAAGATGCCATTACCACAGTATTGGGCATCAACGAAGACGATTATGACTCGGGCAAACATGACATAATATCGAATGCCTCATGTACCACAAACTGCCTGGCCCACATGATAAAGCCGCTATCAGATTATTTCGGTTTTGAGCGGATACTTACGGCATCCATCGCAACCGTGCATGCCGCCACGGGCTCTCAGTTGGTCCTTGATAGAGCCCCCAAGGCGGGAGCCGGAGACCTTCGGCGAAATCGAAGTGTTTTCAACAACATTATTTTGACAACTACAGGGGCAGCCAAGGCTTTGCTTTTGGTTATGCCCAAGATGAAAAAAATAGGGTTCATTGCCGAATCCGTCAGAATACCAGCCACTACCGGCTCACTTATCATTCTGGTCATTGATGTTCAGGATGCACCCGGCTCAGAACCCATAAAACGCGAATTGATCAATAAAGTCTATAACGATGCCGCTCAAAGAGACAAGAAGGGATATCTCCAGTACTCAAACGAACAGAATGTCTCCTCGGACATCGTTGGTCACCCCCTGGGAACAGCCATTATAGAAGGCAAAGAGACCCATACACGCACCGCAACAATATCTTTTGACCTAAAACGCTTGCCGGGCTATTCGCCGGAGGTCGAGGCATGTCTTGGCCGTAGCGTTGTCGACATTCCCATAACAAAGATAGTCGTGTACGGGTGGTACGATAACGAAATGGGCGGATACACTCACATGCTCACGGAACGCACAGTATCGATAGCATCCAGGCTATAGTAATAAGGATTGACAATATACCAACCTTTTTTTAGGGTGCGCCCTGATTGGGCGAACCCCAAAAAAGTCACCCACATATAGGTAAGTATGGAACATTACGATCACATCAAGAACAAGTTGCTTGATATCAACAAAGAGATTCGCCGCACCATCCAAACTGCCCTTTCCTCTGACGGTCTAAGCGCTCAATCCCTCGAAACATGGCACTCAACAACAGAGCGCATCCAAAGGCAACTTACTGAAGAGACCATTCGGATAGCAGTAGTGGGCTCTATCAAGTCCGGCAAGAGCACGTTAACCAATTTTCTGTTTGGCGGAGACTATGTAAAAAGAGGGGCCGGAGTTGTAACCTCTATTATAACAAAGATTCGTCCCGGCAACGATATAAAGGCCAAGCTCGAATTTAAAACATGGGGCGATGTCAATGCCGAGATGAATCAAGCGCTTGTCCTTTTCTCATCCACAGAATCGAATATGAACGGAGAAGACTTTGACATCAATCGTGAACAAGACCGCCTTCGGTTAAAGCACGACCTGTCAAAGCTCGATGCGAAACAACTCATCTCTGATGATGCGCGTGATCCAAACAGTGTCCTCTTGATTGAATATCTGAAGGGATATGAGCGGGCAAAGGCCTTTGTCTCCTTTGAACGGGAAACTACATTGCTTGAGTCAGGGGAATTTGACAAACAAAAAGAATTTGTAAGCGATGAGTCACTTGCAGTTTATTTAAGGGACGTGTCATTAACCCTTAAGGCCCCGGATGGTTTTGGAGAAAATCTTGAGATTGCAGACTGCCAGGGAAGTGACTCACCGAATCCTTTACATCTTGCAATGATACAAGACTACCTCATTCAAACCCATCTGATAATCTACGCTTTGAGTAGTAGGACTGGATTGCGACAGGCAGATATTAAGTTTCTTACCCTGATGAAAAAGATGGGGCTTGCCAAAAATATTATTTTTGTTTTTAATTGCGATTTCACCGAACATGAGAACCTATCGGATCTTAAGCAACTTCTTGCCAGGACAAAAAATGAACTAAACATGGTCGTAGAATCTTCCCGTGTTTTTGCCTTCTCAGCCCTTTACAACTTGTTCGGCAAGCTTGACTCTCAAGACAGTGGACCTCAAGAACTTTCTCGCAAAGACCGGCTTCGCTTAGAGCAGTGGTGTGAAGAAACAGATATGGTCGCCTTTTCAGATCAAGAAACAACCAGGTTTTTAGACGATGTCATTCAGAAGGTATCTGTAGGCCAGTTTAACTTGCTCCTGGAAGCGAATGTGGAGCGATTATCAAACATTGCCTCTGGGATGAAAGAATGGATCCGGATCAGCAGGGATTTATTGCAAAAGACCGCCGGAGAGGTTCAAGAGGCATTTGCAAAAATGGATAAAAAGCGTAAAGCCTCAAACCAGATAGTAGCAACAATAAAGGACACCTTAGACGGTACAACACGCAAGCTAAAGCGTTATCTTGGAACGGAGGTAGACCGCTGTTTTGATGTAAAATACGGAGAGATTGCACAAGAGATCATTCGATTTATTAATGCTTACAACATCTCTGTACGAGACTATAAGAATGACCTTCAAAACTCCGGCTTCCTACTTACTTTATATCACATCTTTCAGACCCTGCAACAAGCCACCAATCGTTTCATAGCCGAACAAATCAACCCGAAGATCGTTCAATTCATCGGGCAACAAGAAGAAGAGATAAAAGAGATGTTCCAGCAGGTAAGTGGTCCGTACGGTCTAATGATTCAAGATGCTGTTGATCAGCACCACCAGACCATGGAAGAACTCGGTATTGATGTGGCAAAACGACCCTTCAAGGAAATTGGCTGCCCTGATATCCCTTCCGTAAAAAGTGATATCCGCTTGAGTATGCCACACCTGGCAAGCACTATGCAATATTCGACACGTATTAAGACAGAAGCTATTTTAAAGCTGGGATTATATAATACATTAAAAGGCATCAAGAAACTATTCAGAAGGCCTGCTGCAGAACAATTGCATAGTGCAATGCGTTCACTCGAACATAGTGTGCGCCGTATAAAAGAGCAGATGGGGGAATCGATAGCAGAGCATTTCACGGATTATAAGGAGAATCTGAAGTTCCAATATGTCTTTACGTTAGTCGATGCCATGTCGAGCAGGCTATACGAAAACCTTACAGATCAGATAAAGGCCTTTACTGGTGATCTGTCCAACATGAAAGGCCTCTTTGAAAATGAAAAGAAGACCAAGGGGGAACTGTCTGAAGAACTCTTGTCTATGGAGAGATCTCTCGATAGTGTCATGGCGAGGATAAAAGAGATACAAGAAGTGGCGGAAGAACGGAGAATTGGAGGATATAATGGCTAAGCAAAGGACTCGAATCGTTTCAGTGGTCAATGAAAAGGGAGGGGTTGGAAAGACTGTAACCGTTTTGAACCTGGCAGCAGCTCTTTCGTTAAGGGGAAAGAATATTTTGGTCGTTGATATGGATCCTCAGCTTAATACCACCAAGGGCTTGGGGTTTACCTCCGACGAAAACGATCTCTCAGTTTATGACGTTATAAAACCAGACAACCCTGTTTCAGCTGATTCCGTCATTTCAAATACGTCATGGGAACATCTTGATCTTCTCCCTTCTCATATAGATCTGTCCGGTATTGAGATAGAACTGGCAAATGAGCTGGGTCGAGAAAATAGACTTAAAGACGCTCTAAAACCTTTTTCGGGACAATACGATTTTGTCCTACTCGACACACCACCTAGTCTTTCTTTGCTTACAGTTAATGTCCTTGCCTTCGCACGTGAAATCCTCATCCCCTGCCAGACACATCCCTATGCATATAGTGCCTTGGACGAACTTCTTGAGACTATCTCGATTATCAAAGAAGAGATCAATCCGAAGATAGAAGTCATGGGAATTGTCGCTACTTTTTTTGATCAGCGAACAAGGGTCTCAAAAAAGATTCTCGAAGACCTACGTTCAGACATACGTTTCAAACAGAAGGTCTTTAACACTGTCATTCGAATCAACACCACAATCGCCGAAAGTGCTTACTACAACAGGCCCGTAGTCTTTTTCAGACGTTCCAGCACAGGGGCAACAGATTATTTGGCCTTGGCAGACGAGATCTTGGGAGAGATCTAAGGGCTCGTCACTCAATAACTGTCACATCTTGCTGGTCTTTTGGGCTAGGCAGTTTTTTGCTTTCCTCGATTGGTCATATACCTCGGTATGCTATCGCTTCCCCTATTTACCTCAGCTCTTTACCCTGCCATTATTTTGACACCCAGATGTCCTGAAAATGACACCTGGTTACATCCAAATCCCCTTTTACCGCACCAGTTCGCACTTGCCAACACGCTTTACCGTTCTGGCACGCTTTGTGCTGTCTTATGAAACATGGACATTGAAAACATTGAAACAGTGTTGAAGAAAGAGTTAAACAGTGTCGAAAAGAGATTAGACAGGACCCAAAGCGTTCATTCAGCAGCCTGGATAGGTACCGGTCTGGGACTAGGTTTGATCCTTGCAACCATGACAAGTCAAATACCCATCCTTGTTGCAATGGCCGCTGGTGGTGTGCTTTTAAACATCGCCGCAACGCAAATCATTTCACGGAAAAGATAGTCTCTGCTCATTACCCTCCAATGTTGCATAAACCCTAACGTTACAAAAGTCGAGGATACCGCAGACCTACAGATCTTGATCGGGTGGCGGAGACATTCCCCTTGACTTATCCGGAAAATTACGAAAACATTTAGCTGTTAGCAATTGACTAAAGACTAACCACACAGTTCGAAAAAAGGTGGCCAATACCATGTCAAAAGTTACTCTGTTGATCACAGGCGGCTGCGGGTTTATTGGATCGAACTTTATCCATTACATGGCCGAAAAGCGACCTGAATGTAATATCATTAACCTGGACAAACTCACCTATTCAGGAAACCAGGATAACCTCAAGGGGCTGAACGACAGTTCTCACTATCGCTTTGTTCAAGGGGATATAAGAGATGAGAAACTGGTCACTTCCCTTTTTAGAGAAAACGACGTGCAGGCCGTCATACATTTTGCCGCAGAATCCCATGTAGACAGGTCCATTTTGAATGCAAAAGCCTTCGTTCGAACAAATGTGGAAGGAACACATGTCCTGCTCGAAACGGCCACACACTACTGGCGAGAAAGACTTTCCAATGATCCATCCTTTCGATTTGTTCATATCTCAACAGACGAGGTATATGGCACCTTGGGCCAGTATGGGCTTTTTCGTGAAGACAATCCCTTGAAACCCAACTCTCCCTATTCGGCTACAAAGGCCGGGGCAGACCTT
Organism: Desulfobacterales bacterium S7086C20; assembly: GCA_001751075.1. GTDB lineage: Bacteria > Desulfobacterota > Desulfobacteria > Desulfobacterales. Next base: position 23,189 of record MAVP01000004.1, read on the forward strand.
CTTGCACGCGCTTATTTTGAAACCTACGAACTTCCTGTCTTGATTGTGCGGCCGTCAAATAACTACGGACCATACCAGTATCCTGAAAAATTCATCCCACTTATGATCGCCAATCTGATGGAAGACCGCCGGGTGCCAATCTATGGCAAGGGGCTAAATGTACGAGACTGGATCTTTGTCACAGACACCTGCCAGGCTATTAGTGCTATATTCGAAAAGGGTAAACCGGGGCAGGCCTATAACGTGGGGGGAGAGTCAGAAAAACGCAACATTGATGTCGCCCAAGATCTCTTGCACCTGTTCAACAAGGACGAATCATCGCTTGAGTTCGTCACCGATCGGCCTGGACACGATTTGCGTTATGCCTTGGACAACGCAAAGATCAGAACCGAGCTTAAATGGGCGCCGGTCACTAAGTTCGAAAAGGGTATCCGTGAGACAGTAGCATGGTATCAAGCCAACGAGTGGTGGTGGAAACCACTGAAAGAAAGGCTTTCAAAGGAGAGCAAAGGATTTTGGAGCGGATCATGAAAGTCATAGTTACAGGATCTCAAGGAATGCTCTCCCAGGATCTGATTCCGATTATTTCGACAGAACATGAAACGGTTTCTTTAGCCGCAAATGAGCTTGACATTACAAACAAAGAAAAAGTCTTCGATGTCATCGGCGAAAGCAAAGCAGACCTTGTAATCAATTGTGCGGCCTACAGCCAGGTTGATCAAGCAGAAACGGAGATTGAACAGGCATTTCGAATAAATGCTTACGGCGTTCAGCAGTTGGCCCTCGCCTGCCGGCAACACCGATCCACGCTCTGCCACATCAGTACCGATTACGTATTCGACGGTACGAAGAATGAGCCTTATCAACCTTTTGACCAGCCTAACCCAATTAGTCGCTATGGTGCGTCAAAACTGGCCGGAGAAAAATTCGTCCAGTCTATTCTCAACCGTTACTACCTAATCAGAACCAGTTCTTTGTACGGAAAGAATGGCAATAACTTTGTCCATACAATCTTGCAACTGGCTGGAAAGGGAGGCCCTCTCAAGGTTGTTTGTGATCAGCAGATGTCCCCGACATGGACAGTAAATCTGGCCCAGGGGATCTTAAGATTGATCTCTACAGGCAATTTCGGGACATATCACCTTACTGACAGGACCAATGGCGGCATTAGCTGGCACGAATTTGCCGGCCGGATCCTTGAAAGAAAAGGAAGCCATGCCGAGATCGAGCCAATAACAACAAAACAGTTCGCACGACCTGCAAAAAGACCTGCATACTCTGTGTTAGACACAAGCCTTTTTACTCTGTGCTCCGGCTACGAGCCCTTGCCGTGGGAAGAGTCGCTGAAGCGCTTCCTGGAAACCATCTAGTTGGACTTTTTGTTCAACATATCTCCCCTTGTCAAACTTGCCCTGATATTTGTCCTGATTATTGTCTTGATAAGGCAAAAGCTCTCTCTTGGCGCCGCCCTTACTATGGGTGCCATAATACTGGGATTGTGGTTTCACCTCTCGCCATTTAAGGTATGTGTCTCCGTGATCAACTCTCTTACCTCCATTGAAACAATCATACTCTTTCTTGTGATCACCTTAATCCTTGTCCTTAGCCATTCCTTAGAAACAAGCGGGCAAATGAGACGCCTCTTGAACTCTTTTGAGGGCATTAGCCGGAACACCCGGCTGAACCTGGCCCTTTTCCCGGCCATTATAGGCCTTCTTCCCATGCCCGGAGGCGCTGTTTTCTCCGCCCCCATGGTCTATGAAATAAGCAGAAAGGAGGATCTTTCAGCCCGGCGCAAGGCACTTATCAATTACTGGTTTCGCCACATATGGGAGTTTTTCTGGCCACTCTATCCAGGAGTCATCCTGACATGCGCACTTTCAGGCATTGACATGGGGACTTTCATACTGATTCAATTCCCGTTGACCCCGTTCATGGCCTGCGTTGGATATTTCACACTGTTAAGATCGGTCCCTGTCCAAAAGGAGTCAGCGCCAAGGCCTCCTATCGGAGATCGACGTAGATTTCTCGTAGAACTCCTTCCAATACTAATAGTCGTTGGTGGGGCCATTATTTTTGGGACTGTTATCTATCTTATCGGAAATGTATGGGCGCCATTTAAGGAAGTAAGAAAGGAAATTCCTCTGATCACAGCCCTTATCACAAGTGTATTCTGGGTTTGGCGATACAACCGAATGACCGTTATGGACATAAAAGCAATATTCCTCAACAAATCTCTACTTTCCATGCTCTTTATGATCGCAGGCATTATGATCTTTCAGGGTGTCTTAAAAGACAGCCACGCAGTTTCAGAAATCAGTCAGAGTCTTACTTCCGCCAGAGTGCCGGTTATCCTTGTGATCGTGATACTGCCATTTTTGGTTGGAACCGTTACAGGCATTAGCGTTGCTTTTGTAGGGGCAACTTTTCCCATTATCTTTTCTCTGATAGCAGACACTCCAATGGCCGACCAACTCCATGCCTATACCGTATTGGCATTTTGTTCAGGCTATCTCGGAGTGCTCCTTTCTCCCCTTCATGTCTGTCTTGTTTTAACCTGTGAATATTTCCACACGACATTGATGCAAATATACAGAAGACTTTTGTTCCCAAGCGCAATACTTGCCGGCGGCGCGCTCTTGTCGTTTTGGATAAACCGTTTGCTCTAACAACCACCGGAGAAAGATTGACTGAATGTGGAGAATTGTTGTATTAGCATTTGCATATATCTCAATTGCTTTCTTTTATATGACCACGAATTGTGTAGGGTGGAAAGGACCTCAATGAAAAACGTTGCATCGGAGAAACAACCAAAGCCTTATAAATTAAAAAAACCGATCAAGACCACTCAAACGGTACATAATCCACAACCCGATTATTCGCGACCTATCCTGGAATTATCAGCCGAGGCCAGGGACAGGATATTGTCCAGATTGGAGTTTCTTTACGGCAAGACAGTTGCAACGGTTTATACAGGAGAACTAGAGCGGATACTTAGGGTTTACTATGCACATAAGTCTGAGGAAATGATCGAAAGAGACAGGGACTTTGACGCTTCAGAACGTTTCACTGAAAAGGACGTAATCCTTATCACCTATGGAGATCTCCTGTACGGCAAGGAGCGCTCCCCCTTGGCAACCCTTGCCAAGTTCTGCGACACTTATCTGGAAGGAGCGATAAATACGCTGCATATACTTCCATTTTTCCCGTATTCTTCCGACCGAGGATTTTCTGTCGTCGATTTTGAAACGGTTGATCCAAACCTGGGATCGTGGGAAGACATAGAAGACTTGGAGGGACGATATCAGCTCATGTTTGATGGAGTAATAAACCATATTTCATCAAGGAGCCGTTGGTTTCAGGAATTCTTAAACGGCAATCCCTACTACAAACACTTTTTTATCACCTTTGACTCCCCTGATGAGCTAACCAAAGAACAACGCAGCATGATCTTTCGACCCCGAACCTCTGATATCCTTACAGAGTTTTACACAATCAACGGCAAGAAATATGCCTGGACAACCTTTTCCGAAGATCAGATAGACTTGAATTTCAAAAATCCTGATGTCCTGATGCGGACCATCGAGATACTCCTTGCCTATGTCCGCCGCGGTGCAGACATCATCCGCCTCGATGCCGTTACCTACTTGTGGTGTCAACCCGGAACGCAGTGTGTACACCTGGAGCAAACACATGAGATTGTAAAGCTCTTCCGTGACGTCTTGAATATAATTGCCCCTACAGTTGCTGTAATTACTGAAACTAATGTCCCACACAAGGAAAACATCTCCTATTTCGGAAACGGTCACGATGAAGCGCAGATGGTATATAACTTTACCTTGCCTCCCCTTGTCCTTCATACCTTATATGCCGGCGATGCTACAGCTCTTTCAAAATGGGCTGTCGAGCTTGAGACACCTTCAGATACCACCACGTTTTTTAACTTTCTAGACTCCCACGACGGAATTGGGATTCTAGGGGTACGAGACATCCTAAACAAGGAAGATGTGGATTCCATCATCCAAAAGGCAAAGGAACATGGCGGGTTTATATCGTATAAGACGGCCGAAGACGGCACCGAACAACCATACGAGATTAACGAAACCTGGTTTAGCGCCCTCGATGATCAAGAAAGTGATGAAGATATTACCTTCCAAGTAAAAAGATTCGTTGCTTCCAGAGTCATTGCCCTTGTCCTTCCGGGGGTACCTGGAATATACCTCCATGGATTGATCGGCACCCCCAATGACGTTGCTGCAGTTTTGTCGAGCCAATCAAAACGTGATATTAACCGTACTGTTGTCGATGCTAAAGCTATCACCGAGGCATTAGAAGACCCCCTTTCCAAGATCTCCCGCATTAACAGGGAACTGGGAAGGCTCATTACGATCAGGACAAATCAGCGGGCATTCCACCCCAATGCACCACATCGGGTTTTAATGATCTCTCCTAATGTCTTCAGTGTCCTGAGAATATCTCCTGAAGGAGATCAGCGCATATTGGCCCTCACCAACGTAACCGACAAGATATGCCGCCTTGAAATCACCCTTTCCGACCTTCAAACAAAGGAGATGCGCTGGTATGATCTGGTAAGTGAAATGGAGTGGATGGCCGAGGATGATCGACTCTACGTTACCTTGCAACCCTATGATGTTGTCTGGCTTGAATCACTGAACGGGTAAAAGTGTTACCACGGTAGTTACTTCATCTCTTTACTCTTTTGATAAGTTCCAAAAACTTGCTTCCATATTTTCTCATAGTTATCTCACCTACTCCGACAATGTCCAGTAGTTCTTCACGGGTTTCAGGCAGTTTTTCCGCCATTTCCTGCAGCGTTCGATCCTGAAAGATACAATAGGCCGGCAAACCTTCCTCTCTGGCGAGCTCCAGGCGAAGGTTCCTGAACCTGTCGAAAACATCTCTTTGGGGTCTGAATTTTGTGGGCCTTAGGCTCGGAATTTCGCAGACCTCCTTTTCTACCCCGGAAAGATGGATTATATCTTTTCCTTTCATCACACTTTGACCGTAACCGGTAAGTTCCAAGACCGCATATATCTTTTCTCCCATTGTAGTTCGACGAGATGCAACACATCCTTTTGAAATGAGTTCCCTTATCCACTCTTGAACCTGGTCCTGTGTAAATTCGGAAAGCAGCCCGTAAGTAGACAAACGTTGAAGTTCAAACTGAAAAACCATTCGATCCTTAGAACCGGTAAGGACCTTGGCGGCCATAGTCTGACCGAAACGCCCCTTCAGCCTAGCGATACCGCTTAGTATCTTAACAGCCAATACAGGCTCACTTTGAGACGAATCCCGATCATTCCCGCCGCCCTCTCTACACCTATCACAAGCCATGCACAGGCCATTTTTTACCTGTTCTCCAAAGTAACGCAGCAATATGGCCCTTCGACAGTTCTTGCTGCCTGCATAAGCCATAACTTGATCTAATTTTTCCAGCTCATAAGCCTTGCGGAGCTGAAGGGCCTCAAAATCTATCTTTACCTCAGAAGAATCAATGCGTTGGCAAACCCGCAGACCACGACCGCGAAAGGCAGGAATATAAGTCGCCTTAGGTGATGCCCCTATCTCGGCAAGTTGTTTTCTCAACGCTCCGGCAGACATATCAGAACGTACAGCAAGATCATCACAGAGAAACTGCACTCCGTCAATGAGTTCCTGTTCATCGTAAAGGTGTTGTAAGGTGCGGATGAGGTTACGTTTGTTTTTAGCCCTGGGCGAAAGGGTTGTCAGAAACTCTTGTGGAGTAACATGGAGGAATAACTCCGCGCGGTTATCATATCGGTTAAGCCTTTGAACAACACCGGCATCTTCCAAGATCTTGACACAAGAAGCCACAGCCAGTTCAGAAAACCTTTCCGAACACATCCCGGCTATCTCACGATATGTAAGCCAAACGAGATCCTCAGGACGCTGTTTTAACACCTTGTATACAGAAAATATTGTCTTGCGCGCCGGGTAGCGTGCCTCTATGAAAAATTCCTGCAACCTTCTGTCAGAAGGATTGTATAAGAGCAAGCAGGTGGCAGGCTCCCCATCCCGACCGGCCCGTCCACCTTCTTGGTAATAGGCCTCCATGGTTCCAGGAAAGGCATGATGAATCACCATACGGATATCTGACCGGTCTATGCCCATTCCAAACGCGTTTGTGGCTACTACTAGATCACTACGACCTTCCATGAAACGCTCCTGAACACTGGTCCTTTCCGCCTCTTCAAGGCCGGCATGGTAGGCCTCCGCCTTTATATTCTGCTGTCCCAATTTGGAAACAATGCTCTCTACCTTTTTTCTCGTTCCCGTATAGATAAGGGTTGCCCCGGAAAGCCGGTTCAGACGCTCAGAAATTACTCCCTGTTTTTCCTTCTCATTATTCGTCTGAAGAACCTCCCAGAACAAATTGCGACGATCAAAGCCCGTGATGAACTGCTCCGGCGCTCGAAGTCCCAACTGCCTAATGACGTCACTTCGCACCCGCTCGGTGGCTGTAGCCGTAAGCGCCACCACTTGTGGACGGCCCAAGCGCTCCAAGGCCTGTCGGATCTTAAGGTAAGCAGGCCTGAAATCATGGCCCCACTGTGAAATACAATGTGCCTCATCCACAGCCACCATAGAAACCTTATTTCTCTTTAAGGTATCAATAAAATAACGGTTTCTTAGTCTCTCCGGAGCCACATACACCAATTTCACTTTCCCTGCCGCAATGTCAGCAAGCGCCTCATCTTGCTGCTTAAGTCTCATCAGGCTGTGAATGGCTGTTACCGGCAAATCGAGAACACGCAAAGAATCGACCTGATCTTTCATTAGGGCGATCAATGGAGAGATGACAAGGGTTGTGCCACTGCGAAGAAAAGCAGGCACCTGATAGCATAGTGACTTTCCTCCACCCGTCGGCATTATGATAAGGGCATCTTCTCCAGCCAGTATTGCCTCTAAGATCTCTCTTTGGCCGAATCTGAAGTCCTGAAAACCGAATACTCGTTTTATAAAGGACAATGCCCGTACTATCGGTGCATCTCGAAATTCGGGAGTGGCTATCGGCATACCTTACCCGCTCCTCTCATCGAGTTTCTTTTTCACCTTGAGTTTGCTCCGCCCTTTGAACTCTTTGGTTTGTTCCCATTTTATTTCTACGGACATTCGGAACGTATGCCTGACACATCCTCCTTTTGGACAACATGAAGATGTATTTTTTCATCCTTTCCGCTGAATTGCTCGAATATCTCTTTTGAAAGAAGATCGACGCTTTCAACATGATCGGTTGCTATGACACAGCGAAACCTGTTCATCCCCTTTTGGTCTCGTTCCGCCTTCCCGGCAGCAAGCATCTTCAGTAAGTTGGCCCTTACAAGAGAAAGATCATCTGTTTCCAGTATGAAAATCAGCAACCGTCCTCCTATTGCGATACGTCGCGTGTACGGCTCTTTGCTGCTATCACTGGCACTACACTCGATCACGTTAAAAACCTCTTCCGGACAATCACACCCCAGGATCTTTTGGGCAAACCTTTTGATATTTTCGTTCCCAGCCATATTACCCCCTTTCTTCAAGAAATCCCCTATAGCCACAAAAAAGCCCCGAATCCAATCAAACCCAATCTTTCTCTTTGTAGGTGAGAAGGGCGTTGGAATACGAGGCCATATTCTTTCTATCACGTTGATGCAAAAAGTCAACAAAAAAATCTGTTGGGAACATCCCTATCAGATCACTATATGTAAAACGGATACACACAAAAGAAAAGAGGCTGCCGAAATCACGATAACAACTTGTTATTACTTAGTAGTCCCAACTGGGGTTGAACCCGTGTCTTCGGCGTTCGGGTGAGCTGACGACGAAGTCCCCTTTTTCAAGGGGGGGAAGCAAGAGGAATCCCGTAAGTTTTTGAGATTTATTTCTCTGGATCCATGAATGCGGTGAGATTTGTCACATAATGACTAGAAAAAAAGACCGGAGAGCCTAAGTGGCCGTCCATCCAAGCTGAATATGTTTCCTGCTATATTGAAATCAATCGACTTTAAAAAGACACGTCTGAGCCCTGAATCGTTATGGCGTCTACTTGGTCAATACTTCGAAGCCAGAGATAAGATCAAAAAGCTCTGCGTCGATTGTGCTCTGCCTAAGTTGATGGAATTGGCCATTTAACACTTGAAGACGCTCCTCCACGTTTCGTTCCGCCACTTGCATGGCAGCAAGCCGGCTGGCGTTCTCGCTGGCCAGGGATTCGGCAAACGCCTGATACAGGGCAACGAAAAGATACTCTCGAATCAAGGAAGAAAAGAGCGCCCCCCTTTCCATGGTGTATTGGGGAAGGCAACGACATGGCCAGGGGGTTTTTTTAAGGCCTTCAAACCACTGGGGGTCCATGGGCAGCAGATGGACCGTGTGGGGATCATAGGAGGCGCCTGATTTGGGCCTGTTGTAAAAAAGAACAATCTGGCCGATTCCTTGCCCGGACTGCCATGACTCGAGCTTTAGCACCATATCTTGGACCGCCGAGGTGATGGCTGTCACCGATCCCGGTAAAGAGGTCGATTCTGCAACCGACCGGCCAGCCTCTTGAAGGCGAGAAAGAACGCGCATGCCAACGGCCATGATGAGGCCGGATTGGTTGCCCGTTTGAAGGGCGGTCAGTGTTTCGACGGCATGATGAACAATGACGTCGTTAAACTGGCCCACCATGCCCTGGTTCGAACCGAATACAACGGCTCCCAGGCCGCCGTCCACGGCCTGCTGGGGGATCAGGGGGGGGGACATGAGATCCGCTTTTTGTTGCAGCAGGACCTGAAAACCCATGTCCACGGCGCGGGAATATTCGTCAAGGGACTCGACGGCCCGTTCGTACTGCCGGATACTCACTGCAGCCATGGCTTTCATGGTCTTGACCACGCCGTGCAGGTCTTCGGCGCTTCTAATTTTCCTTCTTAATGACTCAATCGTTTCCATGAGACAACCTGTCCTCAAATCCGGTCTCTATCTCTATAGGGGGCCTTCTTTTTTCTCCAGCTCGCTTTCTGATAGGGCGGTGCGGGCCGTATCCAGGAGCCGTTTACGGTCCTCGTCTCCAAGCTTCTCACCGGCTTCGATCCGCGAACAGATCTCGGGAAGCACTGTAGTTGCCGTATTGCGAATGGTCGCCTCTGCAGCGGCCACCTCGTCCGGAGCGATGCCATCCAATAGACCCTCTGAGCCAGCCAGCAGGACAGCCATTTGCTCTGCCACCGGAACGGGGGCATACTGGGGTTGTTTGAGAATCTCCCGCACCCGACGTCCATGTTCCAGAGTCCTTCTGGTTTCCTCATCAAGGCGCGTTCCAAAACGGGCGAAGGTCTCCAGTTCTTCAAATTGGCTGTACGAAAGGCGCAGGTGGCCGGCCACGGCCCGGTAGGCGGGAAGTTGGGCCTTTCCACCTACACGGGATACGGATTTGCCCACATCCACGGCAGGCAGCACCCCTTTCTGAAAGAGGTCGGGTGACAAATAGATCTGACCGTCGGTGATGGAGATGATATTGGTCGGGATATAGGCAGACAGATTCTGAGCTTCTGTTTCAACGATAGGCATGGCGCTCAGGGAACCGCCTCCCTGTTCTTGTCTGAGACGGGTGGAGCGTTCCAGGAGCCTGGAATGGATATAAAACACATCACCGGGAAAGGCCTCCCGTCCGGGGGGGCGTCGCAAGAGCAAAGACAGCTCCCGGTAGGCCTGAGCATGGCGGGTCAAATCGTCGTATATGATGAGCACATCGCGGCCCTGTTCCATGAAATACTCTGCCATGGAGGTGGCCGCATAAGGCGCCACGAATTGCAGACCTGGTGGATCATCTCCTTCCGCTACCACGACAATGGAGTAGTCCATGGCCCCATGCCGACGGAGGTTCTCCGCCAGTTTGGCCACTGAAGAGCTTCGCTGCCCGATGGCGCAATAGATGCAAAGTACGCCCGTGTCTCGCTGATTCAGGATGGTATCCAGGGCAATGGCTGTTTTTCCGGTTTGCCGGTCACCAAGGATGAGCTCCCGTTGTCCCCGCCCGATGGGGATCAAGGCATCGATGACCTTAATGCCCGTCTGCAGGGGAACAACGACCGGGGCCCGATCCATGATTTCAGGGGCAGGCCGTTCCACCGGAAGACGTGTGGCGGCCCGAATAGGACCGAGATTGTCCAGGGGGCGGGCCAGAGGATCGACCATCCGTCCCACAAGGCCTTCGCCTACGGGCACCTCCATGACCTTGCCGGTCCTTCGTACTTCTGATCCCGCCTTCAGCGAAGGACTGTCGCCCAGCAGGACCACGCCCACCTCGGTGGGGTCCAAATTGAAGACCATGCCAAACCCACCATCGGTAAACCGGACGAGCTCTTCCGATCTTACGGTAGGCAACCCGTCCACCCGGGCAATGCCCTGGCCCACAAAGGTCACCCGGCCTACTTCTTGTCCCTTTAATTCGACCAGGTGCCCTGCCAACACGTCGTCCAGGGTCTTGAAGGTGTCGTTCAAAAAGGATTCTAAGAAGGGGGCCTTAGGTTTCACTCATGGTCTCCTGGGATAGTATCTCCTGGGACGGTCTCTGGGGGCGTCTGGAGAATCTCCGGGGGGTCTTCCTGCTCTTTGGGTGGGGGTTGTATCTCCTGTCGAACCCGCCCTGCCTCAAAGGCCCGGGAAAAATCGGTTTCCAGACTTTCCAAATACGCTCCGAGGCTCCAGGCTATCTTGTAGCCATGTATAACAAGTTCTATTCCGCAAACAACGTCCGGCGTCGTTTCCAGGGTCAGATCTACCGGGCCGGTCTTCAGGGACTCCAGAAAACCCGAAATGCCCTGAACCGCATCCTGTGGCAGGTCAAAGGCGGTCCGCAACACGGCCTTGCCTTGCGATCGGTCCATGGCCTGTCTGAGTTTTTCGCCTTCGTCTTCCTTCAAGTTCCGAAGACGTGCTTCGAACACCCGGGCAATATGGATTTCCACGTCCATGTCGGCCATTTCTTGCAGTGCCTGCCGTGCCAGGGCATAAGCATGCTCACCCACACGGTGTTGCAGGTCCCGTAAAAAGGCGTCCTTTTCTCGATCAAGGGCCTCGTACCAGTTGGCGCGAACGCCCTCAACCTCTGTTCGCACCCCATGCACCATGGTCTTTCGCATCTCCTCCACGTCATGCTTCATGGCAGAAAGGAGCTCGGCACGCTGCCCGTCCAGTTGCCTGTTCTTCTCCTCGTAGCGGGCCTGTTCCTGCTCGGCGGCATCCCTGTGCATTTGGGCCTCTTTGAGGCGAGAGGCGATCTTTTGCTCCCGCTCGTCCATGGCCTTGATGATAGGTCCATAGAGAAAACGCTTGAGGAGGTAGACCAGGACGAGAAAGTTGAGCACCTGGGCGCCAACGGTGAACCAGTCAATGAGCATGGCCGCTATCCTCCAGCCTTTGAGATCAAGTGGTCCCAGAAGGGATTGGCAAAGATCAGAATCATGGCTACGACAAAGGCATAGATGGCCGTTGACTCCACCATGGCCAGGCCCACAAAAAGGGTCCTGGTAATGGTGTTGGCCTTATCTGGCTGTTGCGCAATGGAACTCAACGCCTGGGCCAGGGCACGGCCTTCCCCAAGGGCTGGGCCAATGGAACCAATGCTTACAGCCAGGCCTGCCGTGATAATGGATGCTGTTCCTATCAAACCCATGTTATCCATGTGAGCTGTCTCCTTTCTCAACGTCATAGGTGGGTGGTGTTTCTTCCCGTTTGCGAACACGGGCTGCTGCTGCGATATAGACCATAGCCAGAATGGCAAATATGTAGGCCTGGATCAATCCGGTGAGCAACCCGAGAGCTTGCATGACCACCGGGAATATCAAGGGTGTGACGGCAAGAAGAATGGCTGCGATCATCGATCCGCTCATGACATTGCCAAAAAGCCGCACAGCCAGTGCCAGGGTCCGGGACAGCTCCCCCATAATGTTGAAAGGGAGCATGAATACGGATGGCTTGATGTAGTCGGTAAAATAGGCAAGCCCTCTGCGGGTGATACCATACAAAGGCACGGCCACAAAAACACAGGCCGCCAGAGCGACCGTTGTGGAAAGAGATCCCGTAGGCGGTTCATAGCCGGGAATAACACCCAGAAGGTTACAGGTGGCTACAAAAAGAAACAACGACCCGATAAAGGGCAGAAAGGGGTCGGGGTCTTGCCGGCTTACGTCGCGAATCTGGTCTCTCATGCCGGCAACTAGCACTTCAAGAAGATTTTGCCAACGGGACAGCCGGGTCCCAGTGGAAAGCTTGCGGGTCACCAACCACGACCCAACGACCATGAGCGCCATGACGGCCCAGGTGAAAACAATGGTTGCGTTGAGGGCCACAGGCCCCCATTGTACCAGCACAACGGCGTCAGGGCTAATTCGCAAGAGAACCTCCTTTGTTCGTTTCAGAACCTGAAAGAAGACGACCGGGCCCCCACCAACGGACGGCCACGGTGCGAAAAACCAAAAAGCCCGCCAGGGCGATCAACAATCGTTCCCATCGGCCCCCCATGACCACGTAGAAACCCAACAGGGTTGCGGCCGTGCGAACCACGAAGCTGGCAAAGCTCAACAGCCCAGGTCGCTCGGCCGAGAGAATACGACGTACGGTGAGCCAGAGGCCGCCGAAGTAGAACAATCCCAGCACGATGCCGGCGCCAAAAACAAGGAACAGCCACAACAGGTCATGGGCGGTCATTATCGTGTTCCTCTTCCAAGGTCTTTTGCTCGCGGTTCAACCAGAACCACGCGTTCAGGCAGCCCAGCATAACACCGATGATGAGAAGCATGAGGGTCCATGAATAGCGACTGGGCAACTTCAGGTCGATCCATACCCCCAAGGCCACACCGAGAACCGTGGGAATAGCCACGGACCAGCCGACCAGACCGAACATGCCCAGGCCGAACCAGACTGTCTGATCCTTTTGTCGACGGGCCCGCATCTTGCGGGATTCTTTGATTCCCACCTTCTTTTGGAGGTCATGGCGCAAGTCCTTTTGCGGCGTCTCGGCTGGACCCGGGCTATCCATGGGTTTCCAGCTCCGCGAAACGACGAATGAAACCTGCTTCGAGCTTGGAAAAGGCCAAGCGGGCCGCTGCTTCCCGGTCTTCCTCCGCCCGAAACTGCTTTTCCACCGTTTGTTCCAAAACACCGAGCTCGGCGCCGCCTACGGCATTTCTTGTGGACACCAGGACCTCGGGGCCGCATTTGACAAGAATGCCTTGATCCACGGCAAGGAATTGTTCTCTACCGTCAGGGGTGGCATATAGAAAAATCCCTGGGACCAGGGCCGTCAGAAAATCCACGTGCCGTGGCAGCAGACAAAATTCGCCATCCTGCCCCTCGGCAATCACCTTGGTCACCTCTTGGTCTACCAGGATCTCGCTGGGCAGCAGAACCTTGAGTCTCATTTTTTAGCCTCATCAATGTTGCCGATCATATACAGAGCTTTTTCTGCGTAATCGGTAAACTCATCGTTCAGGATACGCTCGCAACCGTCCAGCGCATCCTTCAGGTCAACCATCTTGCCTGTCAATCCGGTAAACTGTTCTGTAGTAAAAAACGGTTGGGTCATAAAACGCTCCAGACGTCTGGCGCGATAGACGGTTTTTCTGTCCTCCTGAGACAGCTCTTCCAGGCCGAGCATGGCTATAATATCTTTCAGTTCCTCATATATGGCCAAGGTTTTCCTTGTCTCGCCAGCTATCTCGTAGTGTCTCTTACCTGCCACGCCCGGCGTGAGCATTTTGGAGCTGGACTGGCGCAAATCCACAGCAGGATACAAGCCTTCACTGGCCCTTTTTCGGGACAACACGATGGAGGCGGAAAGATGGGCAAAGGTGTGAACGGCCGCAGGGTCAGTAAAGTCGTCTGCCGGCACATAGACGGCCTGAATGGAGGTAATGGCGCCTGTTGCCGTATTGCAGATGCGTTCTTCCAGTTCGGCCAGTTCGGTCCCCAAGGTCGGTTGGTAGCCCAATCGGGACGGAAGCTGGCCCATGAGTCCCGAGACCTCCGAGCCTGCCTGGATGAAGCGGAAAATGTTGTCGATGAGGAGCAAGACATCCTGCTTGACGGTATCCCGGAAATATTCCGCCATGGTCAGGGCTGCATGGCCCACACGGAATCTGGCGCCAGGCGGCTCGTTCATCTGGCCGAAGACCATGACGGTGTTGTCCAAAACTCCAGCGGCCCCCATCTCGCGGTACAGCTCTTCGCCCTCACGGGAACGTTCCCCAATTCCGCAAAAAATACTGATCCCCTCATGGCGCCCCACCATATTGTGGATCAGTTCGGTAATGACCACGGTCTTGCCAACACCGGCTCCGCCAAAAAGGCCTGCCTTTCCGCCCTGCTCCAAGGGCGCCAGCACATCAATCGCCTTGATGCCAGTCTCGAAAATCTCAGAGGCCGTGGTCCGTTGGCTGATAGGAACGGGTTCAGCATGTATCGAGCGTCTCTCGACACCCGTGATATCCCCTTTTCTGTCTATGGGCTCCCCAAATACATTGAAGACCCTTCCCAACAACGATTTACCTACTGGTACTTTTATAGTCTCTCCGGTGTCTACGATTTCACAGCCCCGGCCAAGGCCTTGCGTGAGCGTCAAGGCCACACCTCGAATCACTTCAGCATTCAGGTGTGCTTGTACTTCTATGGCCACATGTCCTTGCTCTCCTGCACGCAGAAGACTATTTAGGAAGGGCAATTCCCCGGGAAAATGGGCGTCAACAACACTTCCGCGAACGGAAACCACGGTGCCGCGGTGGGAAAGGTCAGATTCTGACGGGTCAGACATTATTCTTTAAATTCCTTAACTGTCCAAAAGAAATCTATCGCCTAACGCAGACCAAACATATGATCGTCGTTAGAGTAACCCATTGCTTTTCACTTCACCTAGAGTTTCTCCCCAATCGCTGCAATCTGTCTCTGAAGCAGTTACCGGCACTCCAGCGACAGGGATTGCAAGAACCATTGTTAAAGTTTCTTCATGGGCTTTCAATATCTTTGCGAGGACGCAACCGGCATGCTCAGGGTCATGAAATACTTGTGTTCAATTACGGAGTTCGGAAAGCTCAATTTTCACCAAAGCCCTGGCTATCCTCCCCCCCTTACCCTTTGCTTAGCCTCCGATTTCCCAGACTTGGGCAAAACCACGCTGAAAACAGCCCCCTTGCCCAGCTCGCTATCCACCCGTACGTACCCTCCATGGGCCTCGATAATGGTTTTTACACCGGCCAATCCCAGACCAAATCCTCTCTTTTCCTCTGTGCCCGCCCCTCGGTGAAAGGCATCAAAAATAAAAGGTAATTCATCAAGGGGTATGCCAATACCATCATCTTCTACCTTCACAATAACGTCTTGGACCGTTTCCTGGGTTGTTACGGTGATGGTGCCTTGTTCCTTTGAGAACTTCAAGGCATTGTCCACAAGATTGGTAAATGCCCTGCGTAACGCTCGGACATCAGCCTCAATTAGGGAGAGCACTTCTTCATTTTCGAGTTTGAGCTTGATTCCACGTTCTGAGGCCATGAGCTGGTAGGAATCCACAATCCCCATCAGTTCTTTATCCAGCGAAGTAGCGGCAAAATTCAATTTCAATTTCCCTGTCTGCAGTCGTGAGAGTTCCAAAAAATCATCAATCAGCAATTCAAACTTGTCCGATTCCTTTTTGATAATTTCAAGATATTGTTCTTGCTTTGCTTCATCAATGCCCTTGAACTTTTTCAAAAGACGCAGTGCAAATCCTCCGATAATGGTGAGAGAGGACTTCATGTCATGGGCAAACATTGAAATGAGATTGTCCCTCTCCCGTTCCAAAGCTTTTAGACGGGAAATATCCTGAAAGGACTCGACACCACCGAGGAGGTGGCCAGAATCGTCAAATAACCCAGCGGCATTCATCCTGACTGGAACGGTTTCCCCTAATTTGTTGCGAATAGTTGTCTCGACAAGAGCAACGGGTTTTTTACCTTTTACAGCGGCCCTCAAGGGGCATTGGTCATGACACATCCCCCCCTGCAGTATATCGCCACAAAAATGGCCCATGGCCTCTGCCTCTGTATACCCGGTCACTTCCTCCGCCCAGGGATTAAAACCAGTAATCCTCAAATCTGCGCTGACCGTGAGAACCGCGGTCGGAAGGCTGTCAATGACAAATCTATAGAAAGACAGGTCATGCATATCTCCGTTATTCCCTTTAGTCTCATTTGAACCTTTGGCAATACCGTTCATTATCCCCCTCATTTAGTATCATTTGGGATTCGCGTTTCGAGCATTTCAACAACATAACCCTGCAAAACAGAAGCGACAATCATGTGGCCAGTCAGAATGACGACAAATTACACCCCAAAGTAATGAGCCATTAAAGGCAATAGAGGAATCTTTATCGCCCTACTATAGAGAAAGGTCGCAATTAAACCACTTCTCATCCCTTGATTTCGGAGTTCACTCAATAAAGGATACCAGACGTAAATAGGCCCATGGCTTAGTGTCCCCGTGAAAACGGCTAAAAACCACCCCTTAATGCCAGTGCCTTTGCCGACATATTTTCATATATTCCCAAAATTAACCAAATGATTCATAAACCCCATAAGCTTTTGTTGATATGCTTCTTTCATGCTCATGGTTTTTCGCCTTTTTTTGATTTAATGATTTGGGAATTGCAATCTATACGGTTTCAAGAAGTAACCGTCAGATCACCTCCTTTCGAATTTGTCCACGTTCTTCGACCAAACGCTTTTGATACCCTCCAGATTAGCCCCATGTTCTACCCTGAGATCAACTGCCATCCGTAGAATAGCACAAAACACTCACACACGCCATGAAACCGAGTAACGAGAGCTATCCCGTGCGATCGGAGATAATATCCGCGTAGATCGTGAGGCGTTTGTGCTATCAACCCACACGGCAGCTCCGGACGCCATGAAAAAGAGCGAAATTGATCCAAAGAGGAACAGTCAGAAAATCAATCATTTACGCCCCGACTGATGAGTGACGGTTCGATGCTTTTCACA
>MAVP01000005.1 GCA_001751075.1 Desulfobacterales bacterium S7086C20
GGCTTTAGAGGGACTGTTCTCAATGCTGGGTGAGGAAGAAAAGAAAATCCGACAAGACCCTGTGGCAAGGGTCACGGATCTTCTCAAGGAGGTCTTTGGGAGCAGTTAAGATGGAATTCGCCTCATCTTGCATCAATTGTCTCAGAGTCCTTTCCCAGATGACAGGAGGAAATTGTGGATATGTACCTACGATATGCTTTGTTCATGTTTCCGAACTAGGCCAACAGTTAATCTTCCTAAAATCTTGTAAGAGAATCTCAAAGAAAAATGGAACAACTTGACCAGATAGTAAACATCATATCTCTAACCATGGGTGCTGCCTAAGCTTTGGCGAGGGATCAAGAAGGTCTTTGGATTCATTGGACGTCTGTTCGGAGGCAAGAAGCCGGACTCAGAGATTGTTCCCGAAAAGGAATGATACTTTTTGTCTGACTGGAAAAACCTATGGAGTTTCCAGGCAGAGATCTCAATAAAGTTTACTAACAGGAAGGAGGCAATGAGATGGAAAATTTGGCAGGAAAAATCTGGGAATTGTTAATGATTTACGGACTCAAAGTCATTGCAGCTATTGTTGTTTTTATCGTTGGGCGATGGATAGCCAAGGGTTTGACAAATCTAGTAAAGAAGCTCATGGACAAGAGGGCGGTTGACACTACACTCATCTCCTTCGTAGCAAATATGACCTACATAGCCTTATTGGTATTTGTAGTTCTGGCAGCTCTCGGCCAGCTTGGCATACAAACCACCTCTTTCATCGCAGTGATCGGTGCTGCAGGCCTTGCCGTCGGTCTTGCGCTACAAGGATCGCTGTCAAATTTTGCTGCTGGCTTTCTGATGATCATTTTCCGCCCTTTCAAGGTCGGTGATTTCATTGAAGGTGCAGGAGTTTCCGGCACTGTTGAAACGATTCAGATCTTTACGACCCAGCTAAAGAGCCCAGACAACAAGACTGTGATCATACCAAACGCTAGTCTGACAGCGGGCAACATCACGAACTGGTCGACCAAGGGGACACGGCGTGTTGATCTTGTAATGGGCATTGGGTATGGGGATGATATTGATAAGGCAAAGAAGATAATGGCAGATGTCCTGGCAAAGGACGGACGTATCCTCAAAGAACCTCCTACTACAATCGCCCTTGTAGAGTTGGCAGACAGCAGTGTGAATTTTGTGGTTCGCCCGTGGGTTAAGGCTGACGACTATTGGGATGTATATTTCGATACCACTGAGAACATCAAGAAGAGTTTTGATGCCGAAGGTATTAGTATACCCTTTCCACAGCGCGATGTTCATGTTTACAAACACGAGTAGTTACAATTGGAAACATAGAACGCATATTTTCAGACAATACGCTGTGGCAGACGCCAGAAAAGTTGGACCCTTATTCCGTCTATTTAGCCCGAAGGTCTGACAAAAAATGCGATAACTCTAACCTGATTTTAGATCATCTTAAATGGCTAGAAAGTCAAATGCTTTTTGTTGCGTTGCTGGTTGTTTTTGCCATGGCCACAGGAGGTTATGCGCAAGAAAAGAAGTGGAGCGACGAAGCGGAGCTTTCCTTTGTCGATACAGGAGGAAAAAGGAATGCAGGATGAAATGAGGGCGGCACAGAAACTGATCAATACTGTTATGGATTTCTTTGTCAATTACAGTTTCCAAGTTGTCGGCGCGATCCTTGTTCTAATCATGGGGGTAATCGTTGCGAGGATAGTATCTTCGTTCCTTTTGAGGCTTTTTGAAAGGCAGGACTTTGATATTACCCTGTCAAAGTTTATCGCCAGTGCGGTCAAAATCACCATCCTTGTGTTTGTGATCATTGTTGCCCTTGGCAAATTTGGTATTTCAGTAGCGCCCTTTATTGCCGCACTTGCCGCTATAGCTTTCGGTGCAAGCTTTGCGATCCAAGGTCCTCTCTCAAACTATGGAGCAGGCTTGGTGATCATCCTCACCAGGCCATTCGCCGTCGGCAATACCATAACCGTTGCCGGGGTCAGCGGGGTTGTAGAAGAAATCAACCTGGGCTCGACGAATCTAATCGATGAAGACGGAGTGAAAATCACGATTCCTAATAAGCATGTCGTGGGTGAAGTTTTATTTAACTCGCAAGAACATAAGATCATAGAGGGCCTTGTAGGGATCAGCTATGACAGCAATCCGATAGAAGCCATTGGGATTATCCAGGAAACCTTGGACGAGTTTGAGGAAATTTCTAAAGACCCAGCTCCTCAGGTCGGAATTCAAGAATTCAGCGATTCTTCAGTCAATATTGGTTTCCGTTATTGGGTACCGACCAAAAGATATTTTCAGACGCTTTACACTGTCAATCTGTCGGTGTACAGACACTTGAAAGAAGGCAATATTGAAATCCCCTTTCCGCAAAGGGACGTTCATATCGTTTCCCGTTCCCGGGACGCTTTATCTTCAACTTCCTGAATGCGGAGGAGGCATTGTAAAATGCGCTTTGGTGCGCTTTGGGGATGTTCGTCATATTTAAAGTTCCATGCCGAAGAAGTATTCTAATAAGATTAGGGCCTGCTGCACAGATCAAAGACAAAACGTGCATATCATTGACAGCGATTGTCCCTATTATCCCGGACGGCTGGCGGAACGCCTTGGCGATGAAGTGCTGCAAGAAAGGAAGACTGTGTGAATAGTGAATAATTTAGACGATATGCCCCAGAAATGCGGGGAATGTGCAAGAACCAAGGTCTCAAGACCACACGGCAAGTGCTATACTTGTCACGAATTGGACTTTCAGGAATCAGTCCTGTGTGATCTGAACCAGTGCATCCAGGATGAGGTTGACTTCAAATGTTATGCCTTCCGACCGGCATTAAGGGTAGTCGGCCAGTCAAAAGACGGGCCGACTGATAGTGAGCCGGGCTTTGCGGAAGTTCCCCCAAAAGGGTCTTTCGAGGAAATTCTCGATTCAGACAAGATCAAATATGAAAGGGCACTGGCTTTACAGAAACTCAAATATGATCCTGACAGCATCATCCTTCAACTCAAATACCACTTTGTGTGGAATGTTACTCATAGGGCAGCTATTTTTGGGCCTGCAAATGATTTCATCGGGCGTGTCTATGACACTTTCCTGGGATGTGGTGAGGCGGTCGGGGGATTTGTAAATCTCCTGTATTTGGCTCCAGATCACGTGCATCTATACGTGGAATCGGATGGGGAGCGTTCTGTGGAAGACATGGTTCACGATATTAAGGGGTTTTCAGCCAAGGCCATATTGGAAGATTTTCCCTCTTTACGAGAGCAACTCAGTGGAGAAGTGGGTCTCTGGGACGAAGCATATTTTGTTGAGACAGTGGGGTAAAGTCGAAAGGGTTGGTGTTGTGATGATTGATCTTTAAACGCCCGGCAGGTCCTTTAGGATTCGTCGAATCTCCTCTTGTTTTGCCGGATCTCTTGCAAACAGCTTTAGGGCACGCTTAAGATGGAACCTTGCCGTTTTGGCAGGCCCTTTTTCCTTGTAATAGATACCCAGATTGTAATGGGCCTCAGCGAGCTTTCCTTGCTTCCCCAGAGTCTCCCCAAGATAGTATCTTCCCGGCAAGTAGTCAGGTGTTTCTTTCAATAATAGTCTAAAGGTTTCGACGGCATCTGTGAGATCACCTGTTTCCATCTGCGCCCTGCCCAAAAGGAAACGACCTTCAGGATCCTTGGAGTTGAAGGCAAGGGCGCCTCTCAAGGCCTTTAGGGCTTTAGCGTGATTGCCCATGCTAAAATAGGTCTTACCAAGATCCCGAAGGATATCTGCATCCAGAGGACGCAGTTCGACGGCTTTCTTCAGCTTTTCTTCAGCTTCTTGCCTTTTGCCTTCCCGAAAAAGGACCAACCCCTTGCCATAATATCCCATGGCATCCTTTTTGTTTTTTCTCAGTGCGGCGTCAAAGATATTGTGGGCTATGGCACTATCTCCATAAAGTGCTATCAGTTTTGTTCGTACCTTGTTGAAATCAGGCAGTCCGGAGGGCTTGTCTGAACCGGCTGGTTCCGGATGAATTTGCATCCACGTATCGAGATACATCATTCGGGCCTCGACAGCAGGATGGGTGCTCATGTACGAAGGGATCTGTTTTGACCCGAACCATTGTTTTTTCCGGATCTTTTCCAAGACCTTCAGCAACCCTTCACCATTATAACCGGCCTCTCTTAGATATTTGAGTCCAATCTGATCGGCCTCCATCTCATGTTCACGGCTGTATTTAAGAGAAAGTGACTGGCCCGCTGCGATAGAAGTGGTGGTAATAGCACTTGCTGTTGCAGAGCTGCCACCAAGGAAAACCCCTGCAAGCACCCCAGCTAAGGTAGCCAACCCAATCTTTTTGGATTGTTCTATCTGTTTGGAAATATGACGACAAAGAACGTGACTAATCTCGTGCGCCAAGATGCCAGCCAATTCATCCTCGCTTTCCATAGCGGCAACTAAACCGCTATAGATGAAGATATGACCTCCAGGGCCGGCAAAGGCATTGTAAACGTCTTCTTTGACCACATAGAACTCAAAGCCAAAAGGCGGTGAGGGATATTGGTTTACAATATGTTGCCCTACTCTTTCCACGTAATTGGCAATAAATGGGTCATCAATAAAAGTGAAACGTTTCTTGACATAGGCCATGAATTTTTCGCCCAGCTCACGCTCTTCCGTGGTGGTCAGGTTTGCATGAGAGGCCACAGCCAAATTCGTTGGTGGAACAAGGCAAATAACGATTGTGATAAGGAGTGCAAAAAAGCTGGTCTTGATCTTACGCATGACAGACCTAGGTCCTCCAAGAGAAAAAAATTACCTGATACAACAACATAATAGTGCTTCTGTGGAAAGTCAATGAAGCGGTACGTTTTTAAAGCCCTTGCGGCAAGTCATAATGGGTTTGCAAGAAAGGGGTTTTGTGGTAATAAGTCCCTGTGAGCTGGATTATTTGTATTGCAAATCAAAAAGGGGGGGTGGGAAAGACCACCACGGCGGTAAACCTTGCTGCTTCTCTGGCTGTAGCCGAACAAAAGACCCTCCTTGTGGATTGTGATCCCCAGGGAAATGCCACTACCGGCATCGGCATAAATAAGCTTGAGCTTTCCAATACGCTCTATCAAGGTTTGATTCAGCATGCCTTGGCAAAAGATCTCATCTTGGATACGGAACTCGATTACTTGAAAATCCTTCCCTCCTTTACCGACCTTATTGGGGCTGAAGTGGAATTGATTGGCAAAAAAGGAAGGGAAATACTCCTCAAGAATCTGCTGGAACCAATTGCGCAAGATTATACCTATATTCTGCTTGACTGTCCTCCTTCCCTGGGCCTTCTTACCGTAAACGCCCTGACTGCAGCTCACAGTCTTTTGGTTCCACTGCAGTGCGAGTTTTTTGCCATGGAGGGTTTGAGCCAACTCCTTGAAACCTATAAACGTGTTAGGAGACACTTAAATCCAGGACTCCGTATTGAAGGGGTGTTGCTTACCATGTTTGACAAGCGTAACAATCTTTCACATCAGGTAGCGGAAGAAGCAGAAAAGTATCTTAAGAACCTGGTTTTTGACGCACGCATTCCCAGAAATGTGCGCTTGGGAGAAGCCCCTAGTTTCGGAAAACCCATACTCCTCTACGACATTACGTCCAGGGGAGCCCAAAGCTATCTTGCGCTGGCGAAAGAAATCATGAACGACAGGAGAAAAGGCAATGCCTAGGAAACAGGTGCTGGGCCGAGGGCTTGATGTACTCATACCAGGCGTGGACTCATCCCAGTTTGGCCCGAGCGATTTTTTTTACTGTGATATTGACACTATAAGAGCAAATCCGTATCAGCCTAGACGTACTTTTACAAAACAAGAGCTTAAGGCCCTGTCAGACTCCATAAAAGCAAATGGGGTTATTCAACCCCTTGTTGTGCGATCGGTTTCCGGCGGCTATGAGTTGATCGTTGGAGAGCGACGATGGCGATCGTGCCGCATGGCGGGACTCAAGCGGGTTCCGGTGGTTGTAAGGGATGTATCTGGAAGTGAAATGCTTGAAATGGCCCTGATAGAAAATATACACCGGGAAGATCTCAACCCGTTGGAAAAGGCCGAAGCATATTACCGCCTTATGGACGAATTTGGTTTGACCCAGGAAAAGGTGGCAAAGCGTGTAGGCCAAAATCGTTCTACGGTTGCCAATTTCTTGAGACTTAGAAGTCTACCCGGAGAAATCAGGGATGACATAGTTAACAACACTTTGAGCATGGGCCACGCAAGGGCATTATTGGGAGCTGAAACACCGACCCAGCAAAAGGCGGCATGGCGCCGGATAGTCTCAAAAAATCTTTCCGTACGCGCTGCTGAGACTTTTATAAAAAAGCTCAAAACAGGAGAAAGTGGAAAGCATCGATCTAGGGCCCCATCATCTGAAGACGTTTACCTTCAGAGTGTGGCAGACGATCTGACCCAACTTTTCGCCACGAAGGTGCGCATTGTACGACGGGGCAAGAAAGGGCGGCTTGAAATCGAGTTTTACGGCAATGAAGACTTGGACCGGCTCGTTTCCCGCTTAAAGGCCTCATAGTGCCTCTTTATAATAAAATTGACGGTCTCGTAAAAAGTCCAAGTTAGCGCTACGCTTCACTGCGTGTCTGCGTTGCGCTGCATTTCGCAATCATTCAACGTACGATAAGTACGCCTCATGATTACAAAATAGCGCCACTGAAGTGGCTTGAGGACAGTATGCACGCCTTGAATTTGAACTTTTTACAAAACCGTCTAAATCTGACTTTTTACGATTTCATCAAAATCCTGGAACGGTTTTATCCTCATGTCCGTTCATATCATAATAGACGGTTATAACCTTATCCGGCAATCCGGCGCGTTAAGCGCTATCGAACAAGACAGCCTCGAAGAGGGGCGTGAAGCTCTTGTGGAATGTCTTGTTTCTTATAAAAGGCTCAAACATTATCCCATTACTGTGGTGTTTGATGGTGCAGAGGCTACTAGTAACCTGGGGACAAACAGGAGTCATCATAAGGGGGTCAATATTATCTTTTCCAGGCCAGGTGAATTAGCTGATAGTGTAATCAAGCGCTTGGTAGTGCCGGAAGGTGAACGAGCCTTGGTGGTAACTTCTGATAATGACGTTGCTGATTTTGCGCAAACACATGGAGCAGCCACCATAAGATCTGAGGAATTTGAAGAAAGGATGAAAATGGCCTCGTTGTTGGTTTCACCTCTTTGTGACCCTGGTGAAGAGGAGTCCGTAGGCTGGAAACCTACCACGAAGAAAAAAGGGCCATCCCGCCGTCGGTCAA
The DNA here is from genome assembly GCA_001751075.1 of Desulfobacterales bacterium S7086C20. Classification (GTDB taxonomy): domain Bacteria; phylum Desulfobacterota; class Desulfobacteria; order Desulfobacterales. Next base: position 7,284 of record MAVP01000005.1, read on the forward strand.
AACGAGAGCGAAAAAACAGGGTAAAAATAAGAAAGTTGTAAAGTCAAAATTTTGACAGCTTATTCTTGCGCAAGCCCTTACTCCACTCTGGAAGACTGGATCTTCTCTACCCTTGTATTATGTGCTTCTACTGCCTTGTTGTAGGCCTGCCTTTTCCCCTCATAATCTTTAATACGTAGATTAAAATCTGCTATCTTTTCAGCGAGTTTTTTTCGTACTGCGGGGGTCAAACGTACCTTTGCCGCTTTATCCAGCTCTTGTCTTTCTTCCATCAGGGCCTCATATTCTTGTTGTAACTTTTCTCCCTTCTTCTCAAGTTCCTCTCCCTCAAGCTCCTTTTCATCTTTCTCAGTCAAGCCATCCTTTTCAACGGTAACGACTTCGGCCCCTTGTTTTGTCTTTTTGCTGGTTGGCTCTTGTTGTTCTTCTGCTTTTTCCTTAGGTGTCAATTCATGGGAGACTTCCTCATATTCCTTGATTTGCGGCCGTTGGCCATCAGGGACATTTGCCAGGTTATCTGTAAAACGTACCTTTCCGTTTTCATCCACATACTTGTAAAACTCGGCCAAACTCAATGCTGGAACGCCTACTATTACTAATACAACAATCCATTTCATAATTTTCATTTCTTCAACCCCCGGCAACAAAGATGGATTCGTAAAAAGTCAATTTTGTTCGTTCCGTAAGCATTTTGGGCGCAGTCGCTATGTTCAGTTAAAATGCTAACACATAGTGTGGTGTTTTCAAGCCGACAGGCGCAACCTTTGCGCTTAACTCGGGCTAACGCCCTTAAACAGTTAGCATTTTTTAACGCTGAACATGTCGATTGCTTTTTTTCCCAAAATGCTCAATGTCTCTCACAAACGACTTTTTACGAGTGTGTCAACAAAGAAGTTTTGTTAAAAAATATACTTGATTACAACAAAACCCAGAATCAATAATATCACAAATAATACGGCCAATATATTGAAACGCCTTTCAATAAACGATTGTATCTTTGAGCCGAACATGTATATAAGTCCGCCTACGACAAAAAATCTTGCGGACCTTGAAACCGCGGAGGCAATGAGAAATACCATAAAATTGATGTGGAAAGCACCGGCCGTGATGGTAAACACCTTGTAAGGAATTGGGGTGAGTCCGGCAATGCCAACTGCCCAGGCATCATAGGTCTTGTAGAGTTGTTGTATATATTCATATTTGTCATGCAAACCGTAAAACCGGATAATCGCCTCTCCTATGCTCACCATGAATTGCCACCCAATGAAATAGCCCAAGCATCCCCCCAATACAGAACCAACAGAACAGACCATGGCGTATTTGAAAGATCTTGTCGGGACAGCAACACATACGGCAATTAAGAGGACATCGGGAGGAATCGGGAAAAAGGAAGATTCACAGAAGGCCAAAATGAACAGTGCCCAGGTCCCATAAGGCGTTTTGGCCCAGTGAAGGACCCAGTCGTAAAGCCTTCTTAGCACGGGCTAATCTTCCTCCCAGCCGTGGCTTCCGATGAGCTTTACGAATCGACAACCACCGAGGTTGGTCTTGCGTACACTATCCTCGCCCTTGACTATCTTCGTAAGTGTCTGGGAATGCCTTCCTCCTACTGGAATGACCAAGCGTCCCCCAGTTTCCAACTGTTCAATAAGGACTTCCGGTATTTCAGGGGCGCCTGCTGTAATGATTATCGCGTCAAAAGGGGCCTCGTCCGGCCAACCCATGGTTCCATCAGAACATTTTGCCACTACATTGTAATATTTGAGCTGATCGAGAATCTTTCTAGCCCCGATAAAGAGCTTGCGTATCCGCTCGATGGTATAAACCTGATATGCCAACTCAGCCAAGATCGCCGTTTGGTAACCTGAACCCATCCCGATTTCAAGGACACGATCATCTCTGGTAAGTTCAAGGGTCTGAGTCATTTCAGCTACTATAAACGGCTGAGATATGGTTTGCCCTTCACCTATTGGAAGGGGAAAATCTCCATAGGCCTGATCTTGGAGGGCCTCGCCAACAAAAAGATGTCGCGGGACTTTTCGCATAGCCCCAAGCACTTTTTGGTCATGGATGCCCCGAGCCTCAATCTGAGTACTTACCATCTTTTCACGAAGGCGTCTAAATTTCATCTGTGGCAGCCTATTTATCTTCGAACCCTTCGTAGACCACCCTTTTTGATTTGCGCTTTGGGGCAGGAGGGAACTGGTCAGGATATCCTAGGGGAATAACTGCCGCTAGCGTTTTGTCCTCTATCTCCAGAAGCTCATTGATCTGATCAGCCACATGTATGGGGCCAGTCATCCAACAAGCCCCGAGTCCCTCGGAATGAGCCGCCAACAACAAATTCTGGATTGCAGCAGCCACACTTTGAATACTTGTCTCCGGCCTTTCCTTAGTAGCCATATAGTAAGCAAAAACGATTACCGGCGCACCTCCGAGGCGTTTAAAGAACTTCCTTGTAAATTCTGCCACACCTGGTTTATCGGCGAAGACTTCTTTAAGTGCAGGCGCTATATAATCATAGCTCTTGCTTATTATATTAACCAAAGTCTCTTTTCTCTCACCTGTCATTACCAGGAAAAACCAGTTTTGCAGGTTCATCCCGGAAGGCGCCCAAAGGGCCATTTCCATAACCTTTTTTAGGACCTCTTTGGAAACAGGCTCCGGTTTAAACTTGCGTACGCTCCTGCGGTCCTTGATTGCTTCATATAGATCCATGGCAAACTCCTTTTTGAAAGTTGGGAAAAGCTATCAGAACAGGGATTTTGAGTCAAGGGAAAGGGTTTCGCCGAATCATCGCCCTTTCAGAGGATGTGAGACTTCAGTCAAGTATTCTAATGCAGTAGTGGGAAATCCGACACATCAAGGAAATAACATGTTCTTGTCAATCAAATAGTAATTGCCTTATTTACAACGATTGGCAAATGCTGTGGTATGGATTTTGAATGGTGTAACCCTTAAGATCATTTTGCTTTGGCTCGAAATAGATTTCGGATTCAACAGCTTAAATCCTCGAGTGGTAATATGCGCATAAGAAAGGTACTTATACTGTCAGGTCTTGCAATTCTTCTTTTGTCCCAATTTGGCTCCGCGAGGGCTGCAGAGTTAAGGTATATTAGAATTGGAGAACACAAGGGTTTTACGAGGATCGTATTCGAATTTCGTGGTTCCGCTCTCTTTGAAAACCCTGTCATAGCAGATAAGGGAAAATTTTCTGTGGTCTTTACCGACACAACCACGACTCTGCCCAGGCAGATACTCGGAGAAACAACTAAGCGGGTTAAAGCCATTGAATTTATCAAGAAAAAGGCTAGCTTGGTTGCCAATGTTGCCCTTTCCTTTCCGTATTTCAAGATCAAGTCTTTTTCCCTGTCGGATCCAACGCGCGTAATACTGGATATAAACCGGTCGGATAAACCGCCGAAGAGTATTATGCGCAAGGAACCCCCTTCTAAGGGTTCTCTTTCTCGGCCATTGGTAGAAACGCAAGAAAAGGGGGAAAGAATCAGCAATGCCCCCGCCGCCTTGATGCAAAAAAAAGGCACTGCTACAGTTGAATCTACTAAGGCCGCTAGAAAACCTGACGACGTTACCAATAAACACCCATCCGAAAAGGCTGTCCTAAAAACGGCACAGCAAACACCTCAGCAAGTGGCGCCACAAGTGGGGGGCACATCCGAAAAAGGGGTGCAGAAGCCAATGGTACAAGAGACAGCCCCGGTAGCCCTTTCGGAAGAAGGGCAGACCGCTCTTGTTTCTAGTTTCCGTAATTTCCAAATGTACCTGTTGTTAGCACTTACTGTGTTTTCACTAACAATCGTTGCCTTATTGTTCTTTATGGTTTTTGGAAAAAAGCAAAAGCTCGATCAAACAAAAAGCACCTTAGGAATGGATTGGGCTACGGAAGAAAGTATGGCGGAGATAGATACGCAAATTGAAGATGAGCTGAAAAAGATTGGTCAATCCTAATAGTATTGAGGCCCGAATGAAAGACAAAACCGCTACAGCAGACGACTCAACCGCAGAAGAAGATCTCGCCCCGGAAGAGTTGGTGGCAGGCGAGGCATCATCTGAAGAAACCCAAAACGAGACAGCTTCCGAGACCGACGAATCAGCAGATGAAGAGGTTCTTGCACCCGAAGAGCTTGTATCCGGTGAAGGGGACTCAACAGCAGGCGAGGAACAGGATGAAGAAGACCTTGCCCTTGAGGAGCTTGTGGGAGGTGAAAAGGTAACAGGTGGTGATTCCGAAGAAGGGGCCGTTTCTGACATTAACGGCTCCGTAGATGAAGAGGCTCTTGCACCCGAAGAGCTTGTGTCTGGCCAAGGAGAATCTGCGGTTGAGCAGCAGGAAGAAGACGACGAAGAGATATTAGCACTTGAAACGCCTGCAGAGACTGAAACGGCGGAAAAGAAACAACTTCACAAAGCGCACAAGGCACAGAAAAAGAAGAAAAGTAAAAAAACAGCGCCAAACAAAGACACAGAAGACTTAGAGACACTAAATGGCGCCGGACTTTCTAATGAAGAGAAGGATGACCTGGAAAAACTGATAACCGGACTCAAGCAAGAACAATCTGCCTCGGAATCACCAGAGGCCATCAAAACCCTCCAGAAGCAACTGAAAATCATGCATAAGCGCGTTGTTCAGTTAGGCAAGATGGTAGTCAAGTATGACAACAAACTAAAGTCTTGTTACGAGGTCATGCGGCTATACCATAAAAAGAGTGAGATTATGAACAAACGTATTGATGCAATTGCTGAGGCCATAAAGGGTAAGAAGTAAACTGAGGAATTCGGGGTGAATACTTACGTTGAAACACAAAACAGCATAGTCAAAAGTATCATTGAAGGCTCGGTTACCCTCGACTCTGTTGAAGATTTTAAAAATATCATCGAGATCTTTCCAGATGATCCAGGGGTCTACCGTGCCTATGGTGACTTCCTAGTACAAGTTAGGTCTTTTGATGCTGCCACCATTGCCTACAGAAAGGCTTGTCAGCTTTTTGTTGACCTAGGCATGATGTTGCAAGCTGTTGTAGCAAAAATCCTAGAATGGCGTATTGTTCGACCCTCCCATCAAGAAGCTCGGAACTTCCACTCAACCCTCAAAGCCGTCAAGCTTCAAGAATCACCATTACACAAATTTATTGCGCAGATGACCTATTCTGAAATGATTGCTTTTGTAGTCAAATTGGTGCGACTTCGATTTCCTGACAGGAATGTAGTAAAAAGCTTTGGAACTACGGAAGATAACATCTATTTCGTCGTTTCCGGGGCCTTGAAAGAAACAACATATCGATCCATAGAAGCAAAGGAGAAGGGTGTCAAAGAGTCAGTTTATGATTTGGTCGAAAATCAGTTTTTCGGCAACATTTATCCTTTTGAACATAACAAGCAGTCCGAGTCAGACGTGGAAACAATTACCCATGTAGAATTAGTAAAGATTTCAAAAAACAGGCTCAGAAAAATCTGCAAGAACCATCCGAATGTTGAACTTCTTGTAAAGGCCTTGTATGAGGAACAGGCATTATCAGCGGCACAAGAATCCTCATCTTCTGTACGAAAGACAATCAGACATCAACTTCCCACAAAGGTAAGGATCAAGATCTTTCCTGAAGAGGCTGAAAAGTCCCCTTTGGTTTTTGATGGGGTTACTGAAGATATTTCGCTGGGCGGCACATGTCTTGTCTTAAGTGCTAGTTACCGAATAGACTCACCTGCCGAATTGATTGGGAAAAATGTCAAACTAGAAATGAGCCTGCCGCAAGCTAAAGAGAATATTAGAATATTGGGCACGGTCGCATGGGGCAAAAAATTATCTCATGAAGGAAAAACAAGTACTGTGGTGGGTATCCAATTTGGGGAAATGAATGATCGTGACCGGACGGCATTAAACGAATATTGTTGCGGAAGTGATGGTGAACAGAACCTGATCTGGAGCTTGTGGGAGTCTTATGTAAAGGACTAGGAGGCTGTCCGAGAATGGCTCTTTTCCCCAATCTCTGCGTCAGGCTCAAATTTTAATCCTGGAAATATGTCAATATATATACCCGCGGTTAAAATTTTCGCCTTCCTTGGCCCTGGAAAAAATATCTCATTCTCGGACAGCCTCCTTGGCTTCTGATGGTCATACTTGAAGGATTTTGCGATGAGAGAAAAACATAAAGACAGCAATGTACGAAAGCCGAAGCTGTGGGCTGTTGGTGGGGGAAAGGGCGGGGTAGGCAAAAGCGTCGTGAGTCTCCTGCTGGCCTTTTGGCTGGCTCGTAAAGGCAAACAGACTATACTTGTGGATACGGACCTAGGCGGAGCGAATCTTCACACGCTTTTGGGGATCAAGAGCCCCTCCCGCACGCTGAATGATTTTATTGCAAAGAAATATGATTCTTTGGAAGAGATTTGTATTGAATCGGAGATAGAGAACCTTCGTCTTATTTGTGGCGCCAGTGAAGTTCTTTCCCTAGCAAACCCCCAGTTTGCTCAAAAAGTAAAGATTATTCAGGGCGTACTAAAGCTTGATTGCGACTATGTTATCCTTGATCTGGGAGGAGGGGCATCATTTAATTTCCTTGATTTTTTTCTCGTTTCTCATCAGAAAATTTTAGTTTTAACTCCCCAGCCTACATCGATTCAGAACGCATATGGCTTTATGCGCAATGCGGTTTACCGAAGGCTAACTCAGCTTTCCCGCCAGATGCCCTCTCTTCAGGCACTTGTAAAGACTGCAATGAACCCAAAAAACGAGCTCAAGGTAAGAACAATAAAAGAACTTTTTCAGTCAATCCACGATTCAGATGGTGAGAAAGTAATAGAAGGTCTAAAAAAAGAGATTCAGAAAATCGAACCAGCAATAATTACGAATATGACTAGGGATACGAAAGATAAGAATGCCGGCCGCATAGTCCAGCTTGTAGCCGAAAAGTACTTAGCGATACACCCTCTAGATCTAGGAAGTGTGGTTTATGATAAACATCTAGAAAAAATGGTTTCAGGCATGATACCACTGACCAGGTTGGATCGTTCGTGTGAGGCCGTTGCCTGCGCTTATGAACTGGCTACAAAACTAATGTAGTGTCCATCCATAAATGGCATATTTTGGCCCAATACGGCGTTCTCCGCGGGTTTGCATCCTCGACGCAGTGCTGCTGCGACTGCGGTGTACTGTTCTCAAGCCGTAAGGCGCAAAACCCTTGTGCGGCCTTGTCTTGGACCAAAATCTACCCTTTCTAAACGGACACTGATGTAGTAATTGATTACCTGAGAGGTATTGTATCTTTGAAGGTATCAAAACAAAAGCGGATAACCCCTTGATTTCTCCGGCTCAAATCGACAAACTTGAAACCTATCCCCCTTTTTCTTACATTTACCACTTCTGCTTTTAGCTTGATAGGCTCGAGTTCAGTCGGAATCCTTATGACTAATTCAAGGACCTGCCCCACGTTAACGGTGGAAGGTTCTTTGTGATCTACAAAAATCCCTCCTACGCTTATGTCTGTAATGCTGTGAACTCCATCGACCCCCTGTATCCTCACGGGACAGTGAAATTCAAGCCTTGGATATCGCCTTTTGTCTCGTTGGACATCGGCAATCTCCCTGCGAAAGTCTACCTGTGGGCTTTTTGTCTTTTTCTGATCTTCCCGGCTCTTTTCTGTCATCAATATCGCTATCCGTCCTAATTTACAAAACTGTGTAGGCTTCTGAGAAACTAATGTGATTTTCGCAAAAAATCAGCCGCCTGTCAACCTTCACCCGAACTGGAACCTATATTTCAGTTTACTTGTTGTTGACAATGTTTGTGTTCATGATAGGAAAGCAGCGACAGAAAGGGTTTTCTAAGGATTGGAGTCTAAGATGAATACGCCAGCACAAAGAACCAGCATTGAAGCCTTTCTTGCGGGAGTTTTGACTCGTTCTGAGAAGCTGTCTTATTACGCATCTTCTAGGGGGTGGGGTTTCATAATGACCTGGGCACATAGAGTGGCAGGCTTGATAATAGTTCTTTACATGTTTTTTCACATTGTAACACTCTCAGGCCTTTATGCTCCCGCCAAATTTGCTTCGAACATGGACTTTATCCACAACTTCTTTTTCGGCTTTCTTGAATGGGTGCTTGCGATCCCGGTTATATTTCATGCCCTAAACGGTGCGAGATTGATACTCTACGAGTTTTTCCGCGTAAGGGACGATGCGGCTATGATCCGCTGGGTGCTTGTATTGTCCGTGTTATACGTATTCAGCCTGGGAGTCTTTATGTTGATGGGAAATCAACATGTGTCTGTTGGGTTTTTCTGGTTTACCATCTTTATTGTCAGCCTTATCAGTGCTGTTGTTGTTTACAGAAAACTATGGCCTACCCGGAACAACGGATTTTGGAAGCTTCAACGAATATCAGGCGCTTTTCTCCTGCCGATGGTTTCTGGACACATCCTTTTCATGCATCTAAATTACCAGGCAGGACATGATATAAACACGATTTTAGTAAGGGTTTCTAGTATCGGCATCAAGGCCATAGATTCCGCCTTTGTGATATTAGTCTTTTTTCATGCCGGATTTGGTTTAAACACGATAATCGGTGATTTCGTAGAAAACACTCGCTTAAAAACAGTTCTTACGGTGGTTACAACCGTTGTTATGACTATCTTTGCCTATGCAGGAACCAAACTTATAATTAGTGTCAATCCATAAATGGCATATTTTGGTCCAATACGGCGTTCTCCGCGGGTTTTCATCCTCGACGCAGCGTTGCTGCGACTGCGGTGCAAACCCTTGTGCGGCCTTGTCTTGGACCCAAATCTACCCTTTCTGGACTGACACTGATCATAGTACTCCGTCGGTGTTTAAGACTTCGTGGATGTATACTAATTAGCCTGTAAGGGAGTTTGATTTTGACAAACACACTAAAGATCGATTCCGTACTTAGGCCTGAAGTGCTGGTTATTGGAGCCGGAGGGGCAGGTTTGCGGTGTGCGGCAGCTATATGTGAGAACCGTCCGGGCACAAGCGTTGTTGCTGTAACCAAGGTCCACAGCCCCCAGAAGTCCCATACCTCTACAGCACAGGGTGGCATGGCTGCAGTTGACCCCAATGACCCGATGGACAAGATCGTCTACCATATGTTTGATACATGGAAAGGTTCAGATTGCTCTGCAGATCAGAATATCATAAAAAAAGTCTGTGAATCTGCTTGGGAGCAGATTGTATGGCTAGAAAGACATGGTATGCATTTTAGTCGTACCGAACAAGGACGTATTGCGAAAAGACCCTTTGGGGGTCATATGCTCAATTTTGGCCAAGTCAAGGCCTTTCGCGCATGTTATGAGGCAGACCGCACTGGAAAGGGCATTATGGATACCGTCTGGGGGGAGACCTTGAAATACGGGATAACCTTTCTGAACCAGAGTATAGCCGTAGAACTGCTCTTTGACAACGACCGATGCATAGGTGCCGTTGTTTTTTTGGAACAGAGCGGGAAGTTTGTGGTGATTCTGGCCAAAGCCACCATTATGGCTACGGGCGGAAAGACACGCATGTACCAGGTAAGTACTAATTGCAAGCAAAACACAGGTGATGGGTTAGCCCTGGTTTTGCAGGCCGGGTTGCCTGTGATGGATGTTGAAGCCGTGCAGTTTCACCCCACTGGAATTGTAGGGCCGGGCATCCTTGCCAGTGAAGCTCTCCGTGGGGAGGGGGCAGTTCTCAGAAATGCCGAGGGTGAACCTTTTATGGAGCGTTACGCTCCCACAGCCAGAGATCTTGCCCCGAGAGATCTGATCTCACGGTGTATTATGAAGGAAATCAGAGAGGGCAGAGGTTGTATTCATCGCGACCACAAACTTCCCCATGTCTGGCTCGATCTCAGACATATACCCGAACATGTTCACAAGACGAGGATTCAGGAGGTTTGCGGATTTTTCCGAAAGTTTGTGGGCGTGGATCCCCAGCATGAGCTTTGTCCTGTAACTCCGACAGCCCACTATCAAATGGGTGGAGTACCAACCAATGAATTCGGTGAGGTCCAAAGGAATGCCCAACAGATAGTTCAGGGTCTATATGCCTGCGGGGAATTTGCCGCAGCCAGCCTACACGGCCATAACCGTCTGGGAACAAATTCCCTGCTAGAACTCATCACCATGGGCAAAGTGGTGGGTGATAAGATAGCAGAATACATAAAGGATGCCGATCTTCCACCAGAAAGCCCCCCCGAAGGCACGGGTTGTGAGATTTTCTCTAGGTTTTCCAGATATTTTGAAGCCAGAGGAAAAGAAAGCTATGCCATTATCCGTGACGAATTGCGCCAGACTATGATGGAAAAGGTGGGTGTTTTTAGAACTGGAACGGGTCTTTCAGAGACCATCGATAAACTCACAGAGCTTAAGTCGAGGGCAGGTCAAATGCAACTACACTCTAGGTCTCTTGTCATGAACCAGGAACTTGTCCAGTTTTGGGAACTGGATCACCTCCTGGAAGTTTCCATGGTAATTGCTCAATGTGCACTGGCAAGAAAGGAGTCAAGAGGCGGGCACTATCGAGAAGACTATCCGGAAAGAGATCCCGAATTTCATCATCACACCCTTGCTTTTATGCGTGAATATGGCAACGTGAATCTAGACAAGCGTCCTATCGATATGAGTATCTATGAAGCCAAAGGCGAACATTATGAGAAGTTTGGGATTATCGAGAGAAAATATTAGGGGCATGTATTGTAGATTCACATTCGAAGCAGTTGTCAAATAGACAGCCCAGACATGTAGACCTGTGGAGAGACTATGTCTAAAGAATATGACATCACACTTAAAATTAGCCGTTATGATCCTGATACCGACCAATCCTGGATCCAGGATTATGAACTCAGAGTAGGTGGCATTTTGCGTTTTGTAGACCTTTTTCGGAAAATTAATGATGAGCAAGATGCAACTTTGGCATGGAGTTCTTCATGCGAACATGCCCAATGTGGTACATGCGGCATGAGGATTAACGGAAAGCCCCTTCTTTCATGCGAACTCCTTGTAGAAATGGCCGTGGAGATGTTTAGAACCAACGTCTTTAAGGTCGAACCACTCACCATAGCCCCCGTAATACGTGACCTTGTAGTAGACCTGGAAAGGGCCTATGCTCGAGTTCACGCCGCCAAGCCCTACCTAATTTCTCCTGCTTCCCCTAATCCTCAAGGAGATGAGTTCCGGATACAGCCGCGAGTGCTAGACAGATATGTAGAAGCAACACGGTGCATCAACTGCTTTTGTTGCGCTACAGCCTGTGTAACCCAAAAGAACTACCTGGGCCCGAATGCCATGCTTGTGAACATTGTTCGCCTTATGGACCCGAGGGAAACAGCTAAAAAGGAGAGATTAGATATTCTCTACGGTGAACAAGGCTCTCCGAGGTGCAGAACGGCGCAGGCGTGCAGCTTTGTATGTCCCAAAGAGATCGACATTGCCCATTTCATTGCCTTGGCAAAGGAAGGGGCCATCGGTTAAAACCCTTTCACCACGGTTTTTTGTACGTCGCAACGACAAAAGATGAATCCCGCCTCAGCGGGACGCAGATGGACTTTTTACGAGACCGTCAAGATTGACCTGGAAATATTTGTCGATACACAGTTTGCCAAGGAGACGTGGGCAAAATAGCAAACGCAATCAGGCGTCGATGGCCTTGGCTTTCAAGCCAAAGCACTTCTTGGCATTCTTGGTAGTATGCTCTGCTATTTCCTCGAGACTCTTTGCCTTCACCTTAGCTACTTCCTCAAGCGTGACTCGGACATGGACAGGTCTTGCCTTTAGCTTCTGATATCTTACAGGGCTGTCAGTTTCGAGTAAAAGGTTTGAAAGGGGAACTGCTTTGATGGCCTTTGCGTGATATGGGTTATAAAGGAGTGCGGGACAGGCAGACATGTAGTAACCCTCAGCAGCGATCCGGGGAATCAGTTCGACAGGGCCACTATACCAGTGAAAAATCGCTTTTCTCAGGCCTGCCTCCTTGACCATACGAAAAGCTGTCTCGTGCGAATATCGACAATGTAATATTATTGGTTTGTCATGTTTCTCGGCTATAGCAATGAGTTTGAGGAATATGGCTTTTTGACGCTTTTTCTTTGTTTTGGCCCTGTAGTCCAGACCCACTTCGCCAAGTGCCACACAGCGTGGCAGTTTTTTGTCAATGTAGGACAGGGTATCATCATCGGCGTTCTGACTTAAGCGCCACGGATGATATCCAACAGCCGGAAAGACGAAGCCGGGATTCTCAGATGCCACTTCTAAGGCCTTCTCGTTGGATTCAATATCCTGCCCCACAGCCACAATCCCCACAACACCGCTGCGGCGTGCTTCTTCTAAAGCCACCTGTGGATCTGATAACTCTTCAAAATGTGCGTGTGTATCGATGATTGCAGGCAATTGTGTCATCTTTCGTAGATATAGACATGTTCTATGCCAGGTTTTAGAAAAAAGGTGCTCATCTTCACTTTTTCCTGGTTTGGAGAGAAACTGATAACAAACTTTTTCTCAGAATCCAACCGTTGCAGGCTCTTTATGTTTTTAAGCTCAACGGTCGGATTGGCACAAAAAGCAACCGCGATGGTGTCGTCATTGACTAGGCCTGCGATATCCACAGGCCCTTCCGGAAAACTTGGCTTGCGAAGGGCCGGCACAGGTTGATAACCTCGCTCTCTCAAAAAACCATAAAGTACACAGCGAATAGTCTCTTTGACCACTGAATCTTTCAGGTAGGCCTTTGGAATACTTCTGATGGCTTGTAAGATCTCCTTCTTGATTGCTTCTTGTTTCATGGTCCTCCAATTGCTCTTGTGCTCTACCTTAAAAAAGGCTTATTAGTAGAGTCTTGATGGACTATTTACGAAGTCATCAGCGTTGGACTGAGTCATTTGCTAATAACAACGTTTTCTCATATTGACAACCAATACCTGAGACGTTATGGGTGGTCAACCCAAAATCGAGCATTGCCGTGATAAACCCTTGAACAGCCGTCTTTATCAAATCCTTGCGTTTGACAGTGTTCTCGACGATCTTGCCCGTAGAACACACTGTCCTGTTGCCGCCGAAAGGCTTCACCGGCTAGGCCCCCTTTCATGCCTCGGAGAAGTCAAGAAAAGCCTCGCAAAAATCTCTGAAATTCGTACTTTTATGGATTCAGGCGGATCCGTTCCAATGGGTGAATTTGATGACATCCGAAACCATCTTCACACTGCATCCGCAGAGGGTAGCCATCTGGAGCCAGAGGCCTTTCGTCAAATCCATCGAATGCTTAGTCTTTCCCACAATTTCCTTCATTTCCTCAACCAAAACCGCCTGGTGCTTCCCCTCCTGTACGGGGTTTCCAAATGGCTCTATACCGACCAAAAGCTAACTAAGGAAATAGACCGGATCATAGATCTACGATCTTTGGAAATACGTGATCGGGCCAGCCCAGCCCTAGCCAATCTGCGTCGCGAAACGAGAAAGGCCCGAGAACAGGCACGAAGACAACTTGAACGTATTCTTGACTCGTTTGCAAGAAAAGGGATTCTTCAGGAACGCCTTGTCACCATACGCTCAGGACGTTGGGTGCTTCCCGTGAAGGAGACACACAGACATTTAGTCAAGGGCGTTCTGCACGACAAATCTGCAAGTGGAGCCACAGCTTTTCTGGAACCTTTAGAAACGCTTGATCTTAACAACCAAATCCGCCGTCTTGAAACAGAAGAACGCCACGAGATTGAGAGAATCCTCCGTGCCCTGACAGACCTTGTCCGTGAGAATTCTCCTGAACTGGCACAAGGCTTTGACGCCTTGGTCAATCTTGATTGCTTTTACGCGAAGGCTATCGCGTCCAAGACCTTCCATCAGCATGCACCGGCCATTAACACGGGCGGGGTTCTGAAAATCAAAAACGGTCGTCACCCACTCCTTTTGCTTAGAAGAGCTTCTTTGTCTGATGTTGTTCCACTTAGTCTTTCAATAGGACAAGACTACAACACTCTCGTTGTTACCGGCCCCAATGCGGGAGGCAAGACTGTAGCACTCAAAACAGTGGGGCTCCTGGCACTCATGGTTTCATGTGGGCTGCATATACCGGCAGATGCAGATTCGGAAGTGCCTTTCTTTGGCCGGATTTTTGCCCATGTTGGAGATGACCAGTCAATTGAAAAAGACCTTTCCACATTCTCTGCCCATCTTTACGGTATCAAGGAAATTATTGAAAAGATAGCCCCGCAAGATCTGGTGTTGATCGATGAAATAGGTACCGGCACTGACCCACAAGAAGGGGCCGCCCTAGCCATGGCTGTATTGGAACTACTAACAAAACGGGGGGTGATTTCCATAGTAACCACTCACCACGGCACTCTTAAGGCATTTGCCCATGAGACACCTGGTATTGCAAACGGCTCCATGTCCTTTGACAGCCAAACACTCACCCCCACATACGTGTTCCGCGCGGATCTGCCGGGATCGAGTTACGCCCTTGAAATTGCCCGGCGAATCGGTCTTGAAGAAAGTGTTATTACAAGGTCCAAAAGCCTTATTGGAACCCAGGCAAACCGCTTGGAGGACCTACTCCTTGAACTTGAGCAACAAATTGACCACAACAGGCAGTTGGAAAGGGATCTAAACAAGGAAAGGCTTGCAGTTGATGAATTGGGGAAGCGACTCGAAAGACAGAATGCAAAGCTGGCACGCGAGGCAAGGCAGTCACGTCAGAAAGCCGCCGAGGAGGCCAGTGCCATTTTAAAACAGGCGAATGCCACTGTCGAAAAGGCCATACGCACAATACGAGAAGAAAGGGCAAGCCAAGATGCCATTCATGGGGCCAGATCACTCATTGAGAAGGCAAAGAAATCCGTTAAAAAGGAACTTGAAGCTACAAGATTCGACCAAGACCCACAAAGACAAGACCACCTTATAGGTGAACTCAAACGTGGTAGGCAAGTGTGCTGGAAACGAGGTAACAAGACTGGAACCATTCTTGGCAGTGAGGACGGGGACGGTCGTTTTCTCGTTGCCTTTGATAGCCTGAAAGTCCATGTGCCAAAAGAAGAACTGACTTATGCTCAAGAGAAAGGGACTTCCACGGATCGCACTTCGGGTGTGAAAATCCAGGCACCAGAAAACGTGCAAACAGAAATTGATATTCGTGGGATGCACGTTGAGGAAGCATTGGATATGGTAGACAAGTTTTTGGACGATGTCTTGTTAGCCGGACTGAAGGAAGTTCGGATAATCCATGGGGTGGGTACCGGTGCCCTTCGTAACAGTCTTATACCCTTTTTGAATCAACACCCCTTGGTTGAAAGCACATTCCAAGGAGGCCCAAATAAAGGAAACCCCGGCATGACGATTGTGGAGATAACAGGGCGTTGAACCGGCCATGTTTTTTCAAAGCGCAAAATCGTAGTTTTTCAATAACCATGGGTTTTGAGAACTTACACAAAATCTTGCAAAGCTATTGGAGAATACTTCTCCCGCCGCCTACTTTTTTTGCCTGATACATGGCCTCGTCAGCTCGTTTTGTCAGTTCCTTCCACCCTTCTTCCGGCCGATATTGAGTGACACCTACGCTTACAGCAGCCTCGAAGTTGTCCTGTGGACCGGGGGAAAGATCTATGGCACAAATTCCTTCCCTGATCCTTTCCGCTACCGTAACTGCTTCTGTGCCGCGTGTCTCAGGCAAGATCACAGTAAATTCATCGCCACCATATCGGTAGGCCGAATCATTGGTCCGCATACAGCTTTGGATAACCTCGCCAAGCTTGGTTAGCATTGTATCGCCTTCCAGATGGCCATAGGTGTCGTTGTAATACTTGAAATTATCCACATCAAGAAGTAACAACGACAGGGGATGTTGATACCGTATCGCTCGGTCTATCTCGGATTGTATTTGCTTGAAAAAATGTCTCGAATTGTGGAGCTTTGTCAGGTCGTCAGTTATGGTAAGCTCCAAGAGTTGTTCTGCCATTTCTTTGCGTTTTGCAACCAGCGAGCGTTCTCTAAGAACCCGCCTTAATCTGGCAATCAGCTCTTTGGCATGTACCGGCTTCTGCGCAAAATCGCTAGCGCCCTTTTCCAGGGCCTCTTCATAGGAAAAGTCGCCACCATAACCAGTTATGATAATTACGTCAGCCTGATACTTGCTTTTTATGACTTCTGTCAGGACAAGACCGCTTAGTCCCGGCATCCTGATATCGGTAATCACCACATCCGCGCCTTCACGGTCCAAGAAGACTAAGGCCTCTTCTCCGGTTGCAGCCCCAGAAACCTTGTAACCCGCCTCTTTAATAATATCACAAAGAGTAGTCCTTATATCCTCCTCATCATCAACTACAAGAACTTTGGAAGTATGATGGCGTCCGTTGACACTTTTCTGCATTATATATTCCCGATTTGTCGATTCCGAGCCATATTTCTTATGCAATACTGGGGTAAACTTGGTTGGTAAGATCTATGGCGGAGAGAGAGGGATTCGAACCCTCGGTGCAGCTTTAACCGCACACTCGCTTAGCAGGCGAGCGCCTTCAGCCAACTCGGCCATCTCTCCTTTTTGATTCCTGGCGGAGGGAGTAGGATTCGAACCCACGTTCCGTCTCCGGAAAACGGTTTTCAAGACCGCCGCCTTCAGCCACTCGGCCATCCCTCCGCAAAAAACTCGAACACCTCGCAACTTTCATCTAAATTATTATCAAGTTATAGACTATTCGTCAAGAAATACTGTTACTGGTTCCCAAAGCCACACTGTTGTCCGCAGTCGGGACATGTCCATGTGATGCCATTGCAACTCATCCCCCAGAGGTTTTCTTTCATGCACCCAGCACATATTTGAAAACCGCAACGACAAACCCAACAAAAGGAGGGCTTCATGTCACATGCCTGGCAGTGGTATTCTTTCTTTTTCCCCCATTTGTGTTTGCGTTGTGTTTGGGGCTGTTTTTCTTGCATATTCCTTAATTCGTGTTAACTGTACTTTAATGGGTAAAGTCATCAAAAACAAGAATTTTTGTAACACTTTAGCCTTTTGAAAATGTATCGCTTCATGGGTAGTCATGTTTCAATCCGGCTAAAACTCGGCCTCAAGAGTCCCTAAGTCCCGTTGAGGCCATCTTTGCTAAAAGAACTCCGGGTTTTTTTCCTGACATGGACTATCAATGCTGCATGGCGCAACAACGGAACTAAGGGACTCTAATGACCTCAAACAGTTACCCAGATTGGAACATGACTACCCATGAAGCTTGTGCGATTAGTATTTAACAGTGCTAAAATGTTACGAAATTTTGAAAAGTATAGGATTCATCGATTATGAGCGCCAACGAAAAAACAATTTTTCTTATTGACGGAAGCGGTTACATCTATCGAGCCTATCATGCAATGCGGCATCTTTCCACAAGCCAGGGCCTACCTACCAATGCTACATACGTTTTTACAAACATGCTCTTAAAGCTCCTTTCTGAAAAAGCCCCAAAATACATGTTGATGGCCTTTGATGTCAAGGGCCCTACTTTTCGTCACAAAATGTATCCAGCCTATAAGGCAAATCGGCCACCTATGCCGGAAAATCTTATCGCCCAGATACCGTATATCAAGAAGGTAGTCGAGGCGATGAATATCGCATCATTGGAACTCCCAGGCTACGAAGCTGATGATATTATCGGAACTGTTGCCATGGCCGCGCAGGAAAAGGGCTTTAGAGTGATAATTGTCACTGGCGACAAAGATTTTAAACAGTTGGTTTCATCTGGGACGACGATATGGGATCCGATGAAAGATCGTACCACCGACTATGGTAGCTTGAAAGACAGTTTCGGCCTTGAACCATCGCAGTGGATTGACGTAATGGGACTTGCCGGCGACACCTCAGACAATATTCCAGGTGTGCCCGGTATTGGTGAGAAAACAGCTATCCAATTGATTCATACCTTTGGGAATATGGAAGCACTTTTTAAAAACCTCCACAAAGTAACGAAGAAAAAACTCCACGAAAATCTCGACAAGTACCATGACCAGGCAATACTGAGCCGTCAACTTGTTGTTATTGATACCAAAGTCCCCTTGTCACTAGATGTGAAATCATTCAAGATGTCAGGGCCTGACAAGAAGATATTGGCCCATCTTTTTAAGGACCTGGAGTTTCGCAGGCTGCAGAAACAGTTTCCCATTGAAAGAGACCTTAGCAACAAAAAATACAAGGCCATTATGGACGAGCAGGCCCTAACGAACCTTATCCATGAGCTAAAGGACTCCAAAGTCTTTGCTCTTGACCTTGAGACTACTAGTAAAAACCCGATGATGGCGGAGATTGTCGGTCTCTCGTTTTCCTGCCGACCTAATGAGGCTAGCTATATCCCTTTGCGCCACACCAACACCATTGGCGTAGATCAGCTTGAATCAAACTCTACCCTTGCTCAATTGAAACCCTTGTTGGAAGACCCTCGTTTGGACAAGGGGGGACAAAATATCAAATATGACCAGATTGTTCTTCAACGAGCCGGGATTAGACTGGCAGGAGTTGTTTTTGATACAATGGTAGCATCCTATCTCTTGGACCCTGCCAGCCGGACTCACAACTTGGGGCAAATAGCAACTGATTACCTTGATCACAGAATGATATCTTATAAGGAGACCACCGGTAACGGCAAGAAGGGTTTTGAGGAAGTTTCCATCGAAGACGCTGTGCCTTATGCGTGTGAGGATGCCGATATCACCTTGATGGCTCATAAGATTTTTAAACCCAAGCTGGAACAAGGTGGTCTTAAAAACCTTTATGAAATGGTGGAAATGCCCCTCATAGAAGTACTTGTAGACATGCAAATGACAGGGGTGTGTGTCGACAAAGATCAGCTCGAAGAAATCTCAAAAGACTTTGGGTATAAACTTAACCAAATAGAAGAAAGAATATATGCCGTAGCTGGGGAAGAATTCAACATTCAGTCCCATCAGCAACTGGGACGTATTCTTTTTGAAAAACTAAAACTTCCGATTCAAAAGAAGACCAAAAAGAAAAAAGGCTATTCCACTGATCTTGAGGTGCTAACAGCACTTTCCGCACAGCACGCACTCCCCGACATGGTGTTACAGTACCGCTTGCTTGCCAAACTCAAGTCTACATATGCAGATGCCCTTGTTAATCTCATTCATCCCAAAACGGGCCGTATACACACCTCGTATAATCAAACAGTCACATCTACAGGCCGATTGAGCAGTAGTGAACCGAATCTTCAAAATATCCCGATACGCACCGAAGAAGGACGAAAGATTCGCACAGCCTTCATCCCCCAAAAGGGTTGGCTCATGTTCTCGGCCGATTATTCTCAAATAGAACTTAGAATACTTGCCCATTATTCGCAGGACCCGATTCTTGTTGAGGCCTTCAAGAACGATCAAGATATCCATACCCGTACGGCAACTGAAGTGTTTCAGCTATTTCCATCCATGATTACACCCGACATGCGACGTCAGGCGAAGGTTATCAATTTTGGCATTATATATGGAATGGGACCATTTAGGCTTGCCAAGGAGTTAGGCATCAGCCAAAAAATGGCCAAGACTTTCATTGAACACTATTTTGCCAGATACAAGGGCGTCAAACACTTCATAGATAAAACCATTGAGCAAGCAAGAGAGAGTGGCTTCATAAAAACGTTGCTTGAGCGTCATCGCCTGCTACCGGATATCTTGAGTGCTAATCGCACCGCTCGCGAGTTCGCCGAACGTACCGCTGTTAATACCCCTCTTCAGGGTACTGCTGCCGATCTCATTAAGATTGCCATGATCCGGATACTACAAGCCCTCAAGGAAAACGGGCTTCGGGCAAAGATGCTTCTGCAGGTCCATGATGAACTTGTCTTTGAATGCCCTCCAGAGGAAAAAGAACGTGCAACAAAGCTTGTTGAATCAATTATGGAAGGGGTCTATGAATTGGAAGTACCTCTTAAAGTAAACATCAATGTGGGGCACAATTGGGCAGATGCACATTGACGACTTCGTAAAAAGTCCATCTGCGGCGTTGCGCTTCATCTTTCGTCATTGCGACGTACGATAAGTACGCCTCATTCCTCAATCTTCGCGCGTCTTGCATCTGGAGCTTTTTATTGTGTCGTCTGTTTTTGGACTTTTTATTAGTCCATGTACATTGATGGATTCAGGATTCATTCGTCTCACCGTCATATTCGAGTACGGCTTCTTTAATAGTCCTGTATACGCCTTTAAACGTTTCGTCAAAAGAGGTGGGAGAAACACGACCCACTTCTATAAACTTTGCCATAATCTCTTTTGCTATTTTCAGAACCTGTTCATCAAGTGTTTTCATGTAGATCTCCGAGAGCTTTCTTCCTACATTGTCTCTTATCTGTCTAAAACAAAACCCAGGAATCCGAGTAGTTTATGAGTCAAGATGCGTTTTTGCTTTTTCTACAGACTTTGCCTGATCACCGACCTGGCAAGCATTTTTCAGTCAGGTGGAAATTCCAAACTTAGGCAGGATATAGATCTGAAGAAGCAGCCAGACAAGAAATACGGCCAGTATGATGAATAATTCCGACATAGCCTTTTCCTTTAGCCAACGGCTAAAATGGGTTATGCTCAAGAAAAACCTGCGGGTGGTGTCCCACAAGAAGACTGAGAAGCACCTAAATTCCCGGCCTTATTACTTGAAGAAAATATTGACAACAGTCGCTTGGCGTTAGATGCTTTGCACTTAGGGCATCTTACTGGGTCTCGGTCATTTGGAAAGACAATTTCTTCAAACTCTAGGCCGCATTTTGGACACCGGAATTCGTATAATGGCATTTGGTTCCCCCCCGACGCTTTTCTAATGTTTAAATATTAATCATTTGGTCTTAGATTGCAAGGCCTTTTGCATGAATAAATAACAGTTACTTAGAGAGTCATTAGAATGATCAAAAGATTTCTACCTTGGATTATCGGTCTCATTTATATTGTCTGCCCTTACGACATACTGCCGGATTTTTTCGTTGGCCCTGGATGGTTGGATGATCTTGCCGTATTGGGCCTAATATTATGGTGGAATTCCAAAAGAAAAAGGAGTTACCAAAAAGGCACCGCTTCAGGTAATACTGGTAGGGCCAAGGAATCTCCTAAAGGATATCATGCTGACGAGAAAGACCCTTATGAGATACTAGGCCTTAAACGTGGTGCCTCCACGAAAGAAGTCAAGGCTGCATACAAGAAACTTGTGGCGCAATATCATCCTGACAAGGTCCAGCACCTGGGGCCGGAATTTCAGCAACTTGCCCAGGAAAAATTCATAACTATTCAGAAGGCCTACGACAGACTCGTAAAATAGCAAGGCAAACTTGACGATTTCATAAAAAGTCATTTTGCTCTTTTCGTGCACGATTCCGGGATTCAGAAAACACCTGGCTAAATGTCAAAAACTCGGGCTAACGCCCTCAAACAGTTTGTCATTTTTAACGCCAGGTGATTTTTTAAATCTCTTTCCGGAATCGCGCAATGTCATTCGCAAAATGACTTTTTACGAAACCATCGAACTTGTTTACAGTTATCGTTTATGTGTTCGAAAATCTGACAGCTTTTTTTGTTCTGTGTTATATGTGACAGCGCGAGGGCAAATGTCATTTATTGCAAAGCGTAAAGATACCAGACAGATATCAATCGGGGATGTGAAAATAGGCGGTGGTGCTCCGATATTGGTCCAGTCTATGACGAATACCTTCACTCATGATATCAACGCTACTGTAGCACAGATACATCGTTTGGAGGGCGCAGGCTGCGAAATTGTGCGTGTGGCGGTGCCAGATGATGCGGCTGTAAAGGCAATCGCATCCATTAAGGCTCAAATCTCCGTTCCCCTTATTGCAGATATTCATTTTGATCATCGTTTGGCAATTGGGGCTATAGAGGCCGGGGCAGACGCACTTCGAATTAACCCGGGAAATATTGGTTCAACCGAAAAAATCGGGAAAATAGCTAAACTAGTGCGGCAACGGGGTATTGCCCTTCGAGTGGGTGTTAATGCGGGTTCCCTTGAAAAAGATTTGTTTAAAAAATTCGGGGCTGCCACTCCTGAGGCAATGGTTGAAAGTGTTCTACGACATGTAAAGCTTTTAGAATCCCTAGATGTCTACAACATGAAGCTTTCCATAAAGGCATCAGATGTCGCTCGGACCGTTGAGGCATACAGGCTCCTGGCATCTTGTACCGATCTTCCGCTTCATGTGGGGGTAACCGAGGCAGGTAGTCTGGTTTGTGGGACGGTTAAATCCGCCCTGGGCATTGGGATGCTTCTTGCTGAGGGAATAGGAGATACGATTCGTGTTTCCTTGACGGCAGATCCTGTAGATGAAGTGCGAGTCGGTTTCGAGATTCTAAAAGCCTTAAAGATCCGACAACGTGGTCCCGATATTGTTTCCTGTCCTACGTGCGGAAGGTGTAATATTGATCTCGTGGAAATAGTAAACAAGGTGGAATCAGCGCTACTAACGAAAACTACCCAGGTCCAGTTGGCTATCATGGGGTGCATAGTTAACGGACCCGGGGAAGCCCGGGAAGCAGACATAGGTATTGCCGGAGGGAGAGGACACGGCGTATTGTTCAAAAGGGGCAAGGTTGTGCGCAAAGTGTCGGAAGACGAATTGGTTGACACCCTGCTTGAGGAAGTAGAGAAGTATGAAGCGGGCTATTAGGAGAGTTTTTTAGATGAAAACAGAAAAGACAGCTATCTCGCCAAAAAGGCATGAAGACTATCCGGAATGGTATCAGCAGGTGATCAAGATGTCAGATCTGGCAGAGAGTTCGCCAGTAAGGGGATGTATGGTCATTAAGCCGTGGGGCTATGCCCTGTGGGAAAATATCAGAGAGATTTTGGATGGCATGTTCAAGGAAACAGGGGTCAAAAATGCCTATTTCCCCGTGTTTATACCGAAGCGATTCTTGGAAAAAGAAGCAGAACATGTTGAGGGTTTTGCCAAAGAATGTGCTGTAGTAACCCACCACCGTTTGGAGGCAACCGAAGATGGGCGTCTTGTCCCGGCCGGCGAACTTGAAGAACCATTGGTAGTAAGACCGACGTCAGAGACAATCATAGGAGAATCATTTTCAAGGTGGGTTTCAAGTCACCGTGATCTTCCCTTGCTTATTAATCAATGGTGCAATGTGGTCAGATGGGAGATGAGACCCCGTATCTTTCTGAGAACAAGTGAGTTCCTTTGGCAAGAGGGCCATACCGCTCATGCCGATCGGCGAGAGGCTATGGAAAGAACTCTTCAGATGCTCAACATCTACGAAGATCTTGTCCAAAATCATCTTGCCATTCCTGTTATTAAAGGGGAAAAAACAGAGTCTGAGCGATTCCCGGGCGCAGTTAATACCTTTACCTTGGAAGCTATGATGCAGGATCGAAAGGCACTGCAGGCCGGGACATCCCATTTCTTAGGCAGAAACTTTGCCAGGGCCTCAGATATCAAGTACCAATCAGTGAAAGAAAAGCAGGAGTATGCCTGGACTACATCATGGGGTGTATCTACACGCCTGATTGGTGCCATGATAATGGCCCACAGCGATGACAACGGCTTGATTCTACCTCCTATGATTGCTTCTGCTCATGTAGTTCTTATGCCAATTATCAAAAAACCAGAGGACAAGAGTCCTGTAATGGACTACACTCACGGCCTAGCCCAAGAGTTGAAAAAACTAGAGTATAACGGCCGCAACATCAAGGTGGAAATCGACGATAGGCAAACAGGTGGAAAGGGATGGGACTGGATTAAGAAGGGAATTCCTCTCCGGGTGGAAATAGGTCCCAGGGATATTGCCAAAGACTCCGTATTTATAGGCCGGAGAGACAAGGGCCCAAGAGAAAAGGAGTCGATACCACGGAGCGGGTTTGTAAACACGGTGGTTTCTATCCTGAATGAGATTCAAAAAAACCTCTTTAACAGAGCTTTGCAATTGAGGGAAGACTATACAACACAAATTGATCTTAGGGATGATTTTTACGCATTTTTTACACCCAAGGATTTGGAAAAATCTGAGATCCATGGGGGTTTTGCCCTTGCACACTGGTGTGGACGACATCAGTGCGAGGAAAAGACCAAAGATGACCTGAAGGTGACAATCCGTTGCATCCCTTTTGCAGAAGAGACGGAATCGGGAACATGTATCATTTGTAATGACAAGAGCACGAAACGAGTCCTTTTTGCTAAGGCGTATTAACAAGTACAGACTATGATCCGCATTACTGATATCCTAGACAGCGTCAGTTCCTACCATCCGGAAGCAGACTTGGATTTAGTAGAACGGGCGTATGTCTATTCTGCTCGTATCCATGACGGCCAAGTAAGACTTTCTGGTGAACCTTACTTGTCCCACCCCCTTGAGGTAGCAGGGCTTTTAACTCAACTGAAGTTGGATACAGTCAGTTTGGCCGCAGGGCTTCTCCACGATACCCTAGAAGATACCAACGCAACTGCCGAAGAACTTACTAAAATATTCGGCCCTCAAGTCACTCAAATTGTTGAAGGGGTGACGAAATTGAGTGCCCTGTCCTTCAGGAGTTCCGAAGACCGGCAGGCCGAAAGTATCAGGAAGATGATCTTGGCGATGGCCGATGATATTCGCGTCATCTTGATAAAATTATGCGATAGGGTTCACAACATGCGGACCCTTCAATTTCAAAAAGAGCACAAGCAGGTCAGGATTGCCCAGGAAACTGTTGATATCTACGCTCCTATTGCCAATCGCTTGGGGATTTATTGGATAAAAAATGAACTTGAAGATATTGCCTTTATGTATCTTTTCCCCCATGAATACCGTGAGATTGCCGGCCAAGTTGCTAGAAAAAAAGATGAACGTGAAGAATACGTCGAAACAATCAAGGATATTATTCGCGAGAAAATGACCCAGGCCCATTTAAGTTGCACTGTTTTAGGCCGACACAAAAATTTCTCTGGTATTTACCAAAAGATGATGGCTCAACAGGTTAGTTTTGAAGAAGTGTACGACATCCTTGGCTTCCGCATAATCTTGGATACAGTCCAACAATGTTATGAGGCCTTAGGGATAATTCACTCTGTCTGGAAACCCATCCCAAAACGGTTTAAGGATCACATCGGAATCCCAAAACCGAACATGTATCAATCACTACACACTACGGTTATAGGACCCTTTGGCGACCGGATAGAGATTCAGATTCGTACCAAAGAAATGGACCGTGTGGCCAGACATGGTATTGCGGCTCATTGGCAATATAAAGAGGGCAAAAGTGTCGACGAGAACGAAGGGCAGGTTTTTGCATGGCTCCGTAAGCTCGTGGAAGAGCAAGAATACCTTAAAGACCCGGATGAATTTATGGAGACTGTGCGACTCGAACTTTTCCCTGATGAGGTCTATGTCTTTACCCCTAGAGGCGATGTGTTGAGTTTGCCTAAAGGGGCTACTCCGGTCGATTTTGCCTACGCCATCCATTCTGAAGTGGGGAACCAGTGCATGGGTGCAAAGGTAAACGGCCGTATGGTGCCACTAAAATATGAGCTAAAAACGGGGCAACGGGTTGACATCACTAGCTCTGCCAAGCACAAGCCGAGCAGAGATTGGCTCAATTTCGTAAAGACTGCAAGAGCGCGTTCCAGGATACGGCAACACATAAAGGCTGAGGAGAGAAAGCAAAGTTTGGCCCTTGGTCGCGAGATGTGTGAAAAGGCCTTCAGGAAGTACGGTTTGAGTCTGAATAGCTGTTTAAAATCAGCTGAAATTAGAAAAGTGGTTGAAAGCTTTGGATACAAATCGGCAGACGACCTCCTGGCAGCGGTAGGATATGGCAAGGCTACACCTTTACAGGTAGTCCGACGTTTTGCTCCTAATCTCCAAGCTGACGAAGAACAAAGAGAGAGTATTGTTCATAAGCTTAAGGAACGTATCCGCCGCCCCAAGCCAAAATCCGGGATCTTGGTAAAAGGAGTAGAAGATGTGCTTGTGCGCTATGGGAAATGTTGCAAACCTCTTCCTGGTGAGCCGGTGGTTGGATATATTACCCGGGGCCAGGGGATAACCGTTCACCGTACAATTTGCGCCCA
This sequence comes from Desulfobacterales bacterium S7086C20, assembly GCA_001751075.1. Taxonomy (GTDB): domain Bacteria; phylum Desulfobacterota; class Desulfobacteria; order Desulfobacterales. The sequence goes on from MAVP01000005.1 coordinate 33,319, forward strand.
TGCCTTAAACATGGATTCGGCCCGGCGAATCGAACTTGAATGGGCGCCGGAAACAAATGAGTTATACCCGGTCGGAATACACGTACTTTGTCATGACAGAATGGGCCTGTTGGCCAACATTACGTCAGCCTTAAGCACGGCGGAAACAAACATTTTGGATGCAAATGTAATAACAAGGGCAGACGAGAAGGCAGAGTGCAATTTTACAATCTCTGTGACAGACGCTCAACACCTTGAAAAGGTTATCAAGTCAATAAAAAGCCTCAAAAACGTCATAACTGCGAGGCGCACGGGAATTTGACGCACAGCCCGGTTTTTTGAGAAGCTAAGGCTTTTGTACCCAACCGGAGCGTATGCATCTTGTGCACACTTTCAACTGCTTAACTTGTCCGTTTCGTACCGTACGAACTTGCTGTAAATTGGGATAAAAACGTCGCTTGGTTTTATTGTGGGCATGGCTTACGTTGTTACCTACCATCGGCTTTTTGCCGCATATTTCGCAGACTCTCGCCATAGAAAAAGTCCTCCTAATAAATCTCTAACAATCGAGTATTTAGACACTGCAAACCTTCCTTATATTGTAAAAGGCTAGCTATTGCAAGACTTTTTTTGCACTCGAGCATGGCCTCCTTCCTGTCGTCTTTGCCTTGACTTCGCGTGTTTCAATGCCTTCATTGACAAACAATGCTGCCGTTACACCAACCGGGGGCCCGTCAACTGACCGGCTGCCAAGACCTCAGGAGGGACTTCTGTCTTTCATGAAGCAAATCCTGATGTCCTGTTCTTTGATCATCCCCAAGGCTGTGAAGGCCCCCTTCAAAAAGGCCTCAGTGATGTCTTGACCATCACTGTCTATGACTCTTGCGCGATTATTCAGCACATCAAAGCCATCCCCTTCCTCAAGATGTGAGGGAGGCCTAGGAGTAGAGAGGCCTCCGAGTTGTTCGGGACAAAACGGCAAGACTTGTTCTTTGGCAGCCCATTTCACCAACTCAGGGTTGGGACTAGTCCTGCCATCGTAGCGACAATAGTAGCCTAACAGGCAAGCACTTGCAGCAATCATACAAAAAAACCTCTGGGATTCTTTAAACTGGCAGAGCACATGGATTCCTGAACCCGTTCTGTCGTGTACTAGAATCCTTAATCGTTAGGAATAGAAAGGAACAACATGAAAAGCAACAAAAAAAGGTTGTTCTTTTTTTAAAGGGATAACTGAACGGGGGTCAGCGATCAGGGTCAGGGAGCTAGGATCGGTAAAGATCAAATAGACAAAACGCTAAATAGAGCAGCAGAGATTGGTAGAATGCTGAATGGTTTGCAAAAGTTTATTCTAAAAAAGCTCTGACCCATGACCCATGTGAACCGTTACGATGCTTCGTTAAAGCCCCTTCCAGAGCCAGGTTACAAGGATTAGGGCGGAACCCAGAAGGAATACAACAGCAAATGTCTTGGCAATTAGAATAAGCCAGCGGCCAAAGTCTTCAACAAGATCTTCATCCCAGCGTTGCCATTTATCTGGGCTGCTGTCCATGTTGTTGTAACTTAAGGTAGCGTGTTTTTTTTCTGTCATTGCTTGACACCGGCTCGCTTCGTTTAACCTTATTTTCCTTATCGACATAGACAGTAAAAAACTTCAGTTAATCAGAAATATCCGGCCACACTCTTCGGCAAGGTTGATATCGCCTGGAAGAAAAAGCTGCCATGCCCGTGCTCTATATCAATCTTATACCCCGAACTTTTTGAGAACTTGTTTGGTTGGTGCCTAACCCCTTGTTTTGAAAAATAATCCTTGACTTGTAAAAAAAACTTATATAAAAAATAAATCTTTGTGATCGAGTAGACTTTCACTGCTTTGTGTTGCAGACGCAGAAATGAGGCGGAAGGTGAACAGATTACGTGTCAAATGCGTTAAGTGTGGGAAAGAGTGGGAAAAAGATTCGTTGATCTATTGGGGGCCTGAAGACATCAGCTCATCTCTGTGCGATTGTTGTTTCGTGGAGGTAATCTCTCCAATTATCCACAAAAAGCAGATCAAAGAAGGCAACTTTGCCTGTTTCGGTAAGGCAGTTATGCATTGTGACCAACTGAGCTGCAAATACAGACAGTGGTGCCTCCGGATGGAGGAAACAACAAAGGTGCGGCAAAAACATGAACAACACAACGTAAGAGAGTGCCTCTAAAACAATTTACCTTTTATCAAAAACCCGCTTACTTTTCCTCTCGGTACGCGGAAGAGTCCCGTAATCGGCTAACTCTACCTTTCCTCGTACCAAAAGGTGTCTTTTAATATTATCTTCAAGCCGTGAAATGGTTTCCTTGTCTTTTGAATAGTCTGTTGTTTCTCTCCGCTCCACTCTGACAGTCATATAATCCTGTCCCGATGCTCGCTTCAAGGTGACCTGATATTCGCTGCCAACCTCGGCCTCTTGGGAAAGGAGATTGTCGATTTGGCCGGGATATATGTTTACCCCGCGGATGATAAACATGTCATCCGTACGGCCAAGCAGGGGACCGTGCATGGGCAGTACACTTCCACATGAGCATGATTGGGGTATAATATGTGTCAAATCTCTGGTTCGGTACCTAATGAGAGGTACAGCCTCTTTGCGTAAAGTAGTGACTACCATCTCGCCGATTTCCCCAATGTGCACAGGCTTAAGCGTTTCCGGATCTATAATCTCCAGAATGTAGTAATCCGCCCAGTAATGTATCCCTTCATGTCTTTGGCACTCAATGCCTGTGCCAGGCCCGTAAAGCTCAGTAAGGCCGGGAATATCAAAGCTCTCTTCGATTCCAAAGTTCTTTTCTATCTTTCTCCGCATAGTCGTACTATGGCGTTCTGCCCCAAAAATTATCTTTCTTATGCTAATCCTATCAACAAGGTTTCTGCGATGGATTTCTTCGGCCATAAGAAGCCCCATGGAAGCTGTGCAGCAAAAGACAGTGCTGCTAAGATCCGCCATGGCTTCACAGTGCATATCACGATTCCCGGGTCCCACTGGGATAGCCATTGCGCCAAAGCGTTCACAGCCTAGTTGAAATCCTGCGCCGGCAGTCCAAAGTCCGTAGCCTACACCGATTTGTACCCGGTCTTTCCGATTAAGGCCCGCCATTTCGTAACAACGGGCAAACATATTTGCCCAGTCATCAATATCCTTCTGAGTATAGCAAATGACCTTCCTCTTTCCTGTAGTTCCTGAGGAGGCATGGACGCGTACTATCTTGTCCTCCGGAACGGAAAGGAGAGGAAAGGGATAGCCCTCTTTGAGATCATCAGCGGTAGTGAAGGGGAGCTTATCAAGATCGCCAAGCGAGCCAATGGTATCGGGACTAATACCAGCTTCACCCATTTTTTTTCTATAGAACGAAGATCCATGATAGGCATGGTTCACCGTCCATCGCAATCCTTCAGACTGTAATTCTTCCAGTTCTTCCTGTGTTGTCACCGTTGGCATAAAGGTTTTCGGCATCATATTTCCCGCTCATCCTTTAAAAAAGCCGATCCTTGCATTATCGTTACTGCACCATTCGCGGTATGAACAAAACAATTTCGGGAAAGATTATTAGAATAGCTATGCAGACAATGCAAGCCAGCAGAAAAAAACTCACACTCCTAAAGATTGTTCCAAGGCTTACCTCGGGAACCAAGGCCTTGACTACATATATATTGACACCCACAGGTGGCGTAATTGCTCCCATTGTTGTGACCATAGTTAGGATTATAGCGTACCATATGGGGTCAAAGCCTAGAGCCATTCCAAGGGGAAAAAAGATGGGGATGGTCAAGACAAGAAATCCCAGGGAATCCATGAAACAGCCCCCTATCAAATAGATCAACAACACAAAGGTCAGGATAACGTAAGAGGGCACCGGCAAGGCCGAGACAAAGTCTGCTACCATGAAGGGGAGTCTCGTTATAGCCAAGAAGCGGCCAAAGATTATAGCCCCTGCAACCAGCATAAATACCATGCATGATATCTTGGTTGTATCAAGTATGGAATTAACAAACCCTTCCCATGTGAGTCTGCCGGTCACCGCAGTGACAACAAGCGTAAAAAAAACACCAATGGCGCCTGCTTCTGTGGGAGTAAATATGCCGGCATAAAGCCCACCGATTACCAAGACAAATATGGCTATTGTTTCCATAATTCCTGTGAGAGATTTTATCTTGTCCTTAAGGCTTGTCTTTGGGCCTGCGGGTCCAAGGTTCGGATTGATACGACAAAGGACAAAGATTGTAAGCACAAACAAGATTCCCAAGAGAATGGCAGGCAAGATTCCAGCAAGAAAGAGCTTGATGATCGATTGATTTGTCTGCAGACCAATGATAATAAGTACTACGCTAGGTGGCATGATTGTGCCCAATGTGCCGCCCGTAACGACAGTGCCGCTGCTTAATGCGATATCATAACCGTATTTTTTCATTTGAGGCAGAGCAATCGTACCCATGGTTGCCGCTGTAGCAGTATTAGAACCGCATATAGCAGCAAAAAGCTCATCAGCACCTATTGTTGCAATAGCCAAGCCTCCACGCCAGTGACCGAACCACTTGTAAGCAGTGTTATACAGTTTCTCGGCTATTCCCGAATTGAATGCGAGGTAACCCATCAATATAAAAAGTGGTATTACGGTCAGCCCATATTTGGAGAATGTGGTCCAAAGATCGGTGCCCACCATGTTGACAGCTGCTTCAAAAGTGACTACGTAACAAAATCCGCAAAACCCCACCATGGCCATGGCAAAACCTACAGGCATACCGAGGAGGAATAGCACCGCAAACAGGACAACTATTCCAATGATTCCGACCAAAGTAAGGCTCACTTTTCACCTTTCGTCACTGGAAGTACAGAGTGCAAGAAATCGGACAGAAAAACCACGGACAGACTGACACATCCGAGGGCAACACCAAACGTGAAGGGATAATAGATGATTCTCAATGTCTCTGTAACCTCTCCCGTTTTCCACAAAGTTATACCGTATTGGGTAATCTGTCCTGCTACGATGGTAAAAAAGATCATACAAATGAGAGAATTGATGCTGCTTAAAAGCCGTTGAGTTTTTTTTGAAAACCTTTGTACCAATATGTCGACTGCAATATGTCCACGCTTCATTTGGGTATAGCCCAGGGCGAAGGCTGTTACTATGGCGCAAAAATATCCCATGAGTTCAAAAGTACCGCTTACAGGCACCCAAGCAAGGCGTAGGAATATGTTTGAACAGGCCAGAAGGATCATTGCTACCATAAAACAGCCGGCCACCGATACGAGGATCCGGTTTAAAATCTGACTTATTCTATCAAGTATTCTCATCGATTCTATCTGTTTTGGTAAAACGCAGAGGAGTAAGGCCGTTGCCTTGCTGGCCTTACTACCCTCTGCTTTGTTTCCTTTACGCTGTTTACCCTAACGTTGCAACATTAGGGTTTATTGTCCCGAATACATCTTCGCAAAAGACTTTATGTCTTCTACAATAGCCTCTGCCGGTAGCCCTTTGGTCTTTGCATCCTTTATCCAGTTGGTAGTAATGGTCTCAAGCAGGTCGGTCCATTTGTCCTTTTCTTCTTGGGTTAGCTGGACGACTTTAACGTCATGGCGTTTCTTCGACCAGGCAATAGATTCATCGACGTGATTATCCATGTACGTACCTGTCCATGCTGCCTGTTGAGTCTCCAAACCCTTAAAGACATCCTGGATATCCTTAGGAAGCGAGTTCCATTTATCCATGTTCATGACTACAGCAAACGGATATACTGCTGTATTGGTTATGGTGACATGTTTACACAATTCGGCAAATTTAAAATCTTGCATAACTTCAAGGGATGAAAACAGCCCCTTGACTACGCCCTTTTGTAGGGCTTCCGGAGTTTCCGGCATCGGCATTCCAACCGGGTTTGCCCCCCATGCCTTCAATATCTGTGCGGCTCCGCCTGATGCGCGCAGGTTGACACCCTTAATATCATTTAGGTTCCTGATCGGTATTTTTGACATAATATTTGAGGGGGCCGTTGTAAACATTGTAAGGACCTTTACCTTGGAAAACGCCTTAGGATTGTATTTGTTGTACAGATCCAACAGAATAAGGCTTCCCACCCGCGAGCTTGGTATTCCAATGGGAAGGCTGGTAGCATTTGTGACCGCAAAACGCCCCGGTTGATATGCCATACACAGACAACCGATGTCTGCCTGGCCTGCAATAACACCATCCATCATGTTCTTGGCGCCAAGAAGAGTGCCACCAGGATAAGTATTTATGACGACCTTTCCGTTGGTCCGCTTTTCTACCTCCTTTTTCCACCTCTCCATTTGAACGCATGGAAATGTGGGTGCAGGCGGAAAATTCGCATAGCTTAAAGTGATCGATTTTGCCTCAGAGGTTCCAGGCATCAAGGCAACACTAAACAAGGTTATCAAAAAAACTCCTGCTAATATGAATCCCATCTTTTGTTTCATCTTTCACTCCTCCTTGTTGGTGATTTCTTAAAGACCAGACGGAACGTCATAAGTTCCTTGTACAATTGGATTAAAGTTCCCTCCTTTCACTTGATTTTTAGAAACGACAACGCACAAAAAAAGCCGCGGGTTTTTAAGGCACTGTCCGCGGCTTTGATGATTTTAAGTCTCTACCTAACCCTTGAGACGGACAGATCCCTCCTTGCTGTCCCGCCACCACCAATACCAAACCTCTTGCACACCACTTTGTTTCATAAACCCAAACCAACTCGAAACTGTAAATGGCATAACAAAATGGCATGGAAATGTCAAGAAAGATATGTGCCAACCAG
>MAVP01000006.1 GCA_001751075.1 Desulfobacterales bacterium S7086C20
CTGCCAAAGGAGCTTTTGGTTGCAGCTACGAATACGACCAGGAGAGAAAAGAAGATAACCAGAGTCTCAATGCCCCCGAAATAAGACTTCTGCGGAGGATAATAAGTGGAATAAACAAGAAGAACTAAGATGAAGTAAATAAAATTGCCATACATGGTTAAGACGCTGAATGTATTAGGAGGCCTTGAAGCCATGGCCTTGAGATGTGCCTATCTCCCCAGAGTATTTTAAGAAGGCAAGTACTTGTCCATCATTTGCCCCAATTTCTCTGGCCGAATGGGTTTAGAGATATAATCATCCATGCCTGCTTCAATGCATTTTTCCCGATCTCCCTTCATGACATGTGCAGTCATGGCAACAATGGGCACGTCGTGGTTGCGGACATTCGATCCTGGATCGCGTATGATTCTAGTAGCTTCATAGCCGTCCATTTCAGGCATTTGAACGTCCATAAACACCAAGTCATAAGAAACCATCTCAAGAGCTTTGACGGCTTCTTTTCCATTAGCTACTGTATCAGCATCAATGCCTGTTTTCCCGATAAGGCGCACGGCCAGTTTCTGGTTTACAGGGTTATCTTCGACCAAAAGGATGCGACCCTTATGTTTTGCCTCGGCAAGAGTGTGGCGTGTAACAAGTGTGTGTTTCTTGTCATCTTTTCTTGAAGATCTCGATCCACCAAGTACCGTCAACAAACAGTCGAGAAGCTGAGACTGCTTGATCGGTTTAACAAGATAAGCGGCAAAACCGATCTCCTTTACCCGGACAGCATCTCCCCTTAGGCCCCACGAGGTAACCATGACAAGAGCTGTCTCTTTTAGTGCCTTGTCGGCCTTGATTTCCCGTCCCAGCGCTTCTCCGTCCATTTCAGGCATCATGAAATCCACGATGGCTGCATGATAAGGCAAGCCGTTTTCCGCGGCCGAACGAAGCATCGATAAGGCTTCACCAGGTCCTGAAGCCGCACCAAACTCGCAGTCCCACGATTTAAAATACGCAGTAAGAACCTCTCTGTTCGCGGCGTTATCGTCCACTACGAGGACCCTTTTCTTGCTTATATCCGCATAAGACACTGCCACCGTCTTTTCGTCTTTCCCTTGTTCCAAGACTACCGTAAAAGAGAACGTGGACCCTTTTGCTTCTTTACTTGTAACAGTGATTTTCCCGCCCATATTCTCCACAAGCCGCTTTGAAATGGCTAGCCCTAGCCCTGTGCCTCCATATTTCCGCGTGGTTGATGTGTCGGCCTGAGAAAAGGGTTTAAAAAGTCGGCCCAAGCGGTCCGCTGGAATACCAATACCAGAGTCGGTCACAGTAAAGCAAACTCTTATCTCGGAATTACTATCTTCTTCGACGGAAACGCGTATCACAACTTCGCCCTTTTCCGTGAACTTCACGGCGTTTGTCACCAAGTTAAGAAGTATCTGTCGCAACCGCCCAGGGTCTCCCAATACATTCGAAGGAACCTCCGGCTGAATCACGCACGCAAGCTCCAGCCCCTTGTCGACTGCTTTCTGTGTCACTATCTCCATTACGTTTTCCAAACTCGCTCTCAAATCAAAGTCGATGGTTTCAAGCTCCAGTTTGCCGGCCTCGATTTTTGAAAAATCCAATAGGTCGTTAATAATGTGAAGTAAAGATTCACCCGAAGCTTGGACCGTCTTTGCACAATCACACTGGTCATCGGTCAACTCTGTCTCCAACAGCAAGCCTGTCATCCCAATCACAGCGTTCATTGGTGTGCGAATTTCGTGGCTCATATTCGCAAGGAAGTCGCTTTTCGCTTCATTGGCTTCCCCGGCGACTTTCTCTGCCCGCTTTCTCTCCGCGATTTCTCTGGATACACTTTCGATCATTTTGTTCGTTACGTTCTTCAATGATTCAAGCAGGTCAACCGTGGAAGTTCCGGTTACTCGAGCATTGAGATCTCCTTTTGAAACTAAGTGCAGTACATGGAAATGCTCAGAAAGACCTATGGCAAATTCGTGAGACAAATCAACGATTTCCTTTATATTACGGCCTGTTGAGTTCACCGTATGTTTCAGCTTGCTAATTAGTTCGACCTCTGAGGTTTCTGGAATGTTTACAGAAGTGTCGCCGGCGGAAATCTCCTTAAGTGCTTCAAAAACATCAGTTAATCCCTCGGACAGCTCAGTACTCAAAGCACGGTATTTCTCCTCGCTCTTTCGAAGTGCTTGTTCGACTTGCTTGCGTTCCTCAACTTCCCCCTCAAGCAAGTCGTTGGCATTCTTCAACTCCGCAGTCCGCTTTTCTACGCGATCTTCCAGCTCATCGTTGGCTCTGCGGAGTTTCTCCTCGCTTTTTCGGACTGCGTCTTCAGCGCGTTTACGTTCATAAATCTCATTTTTCAGGTCTTCATTGGCGGCCCCTATTGCTTTTACCTGGTGTGTGACCGTGCGTGCAATTCTGGCAGTCAAAGCAAGAAAAACAATCATTGAGAAAAGCCAGACAACCAGCATGTTTCTCCAAGCCTTTCCCAAAGCAGTTTCTGCCGACGCTGCAATCTTGGTCGCGAAAGACTCCAGTCTTGCTGCTAGTTGTTGCCTTGCAGCCTTGAGATCTTCAAATAGCTGACTTACTATGACTCTAAGGTTTTCTCCCTCGTTTTGAAGTGTCAACCGATCCTTACATAGCGAGTAAAGTCCGCCGTAGCCGGGAACAATGGTTTGGTGTACGGAATCGATTTGATAACCCTGACCGAACAAGGCGATCTCGACGTTTCTGAGCAACTCCTCATTGGCAACAATTGACGGAATCTGTGATAATTTCAAATTTGTGAAACTTCGCCTCAAACGATCTAATGTCGACTTAAACTTATTGTCTTTGAGATCGGCAAGATTGTCGATGTGGCTTTCGCTTAGGAGGCGCTCAAATAGCAAAGCAAGATCGGCAAGCTCGGTTTTAATAGTTGGAATCCGGGTTATGTCACTCATCTCGGTGATGATATGCCTGGCAAGCCGGCCCTTTTCTTCCCCTTCGCTTTTTAGATATTGCCGGATCTCAATGGCATGGTCCAACCTCTGACGCCCCTCAATACTTGATATGGTGGCATACAGATCTCTAAGGGATGAATCAGTTGCTTTTTGCGCTGTAGGGAATGCGACAACAACTGCAGAGTAGGTCTCGGCCCATCGTAAACATTGCCTCCAAATGTCCTTAAGAGTGGTTACTTTATCTTCACAGTCATTGAGGGCCCATCTTATGGCTGGATCTCCCGCAATGTCTCGTTTGGTGTAATCGTTAACAATACTTGTTAACTTCATCGTCCATTCACCCGCAACATTGCCTGTCCCCTCGCCGTCCAGCAGTGCCCTCAATTCCTCTCGACCTCGAGCCAGATGAGGATCGAGAGAAGTCAGCAGGTGAGTCATCTCTGCTTGTATGGCATCGAGGTTCTTTCTTTCGTCTCGGATATCTGAGAGGGTCATGAAAACAATGCCAAGCATTATCACACCGACTAGAACACCTAGAAATGCGACCGTCCAGACAAGTTTCGTGGCATTGCTGCGACCTATCTTTGTTTCTTGCTTACTCATGGCGTCTCCTAGCAAATTCCGATTGGAGTTCTTCCCACTTGTATGGCACAGCTTTTCCGTCCCTAATAATGATTGGCCATACTGAATGGCAGGCTTGGTGGTCATCTAAAGCAAGGTGCAATGATTGTCCTAATCCGATGTCAAAATCACCGAGTCGTTCCAGGGCTGTAATCACGGCTTCTCTGGTAATAGGCCCATCAATATTTTCCGAGGCTTGAAAGAAAATCCTGGCAGCTATATATCCCTCCAATGAGCCGAATGTGGGTGTTGCCGAAGGATCCCATAGATGAATGGCCTTCCGGAATCTGTTAACGATAGGCAGATCGGCCTCAATATGCGGTACGACCTGCGTGACAATCACCCCATTGCCGTGCTCGCCTAGTTTATCAGCTAACGGCTCGGCCCCGACAAAAGAGACGTTCAAAAAAAGCGCATCCAGTCCGCTTTTTTTTGCAAGTGTAATGAAAACGGCACAGGGGGCATAAGCCCCGACCATAATGACTGCGCGTGGCTGCGTATTAGCCATGATCATGTCAGCCAAGGCGTTTTCCACTGCCAGCGTGTTTCGTTCATATCGGCTGTGGATGATGATATGTTCGTCTCGCAGTCCGTGACGTTTTAGCGCAGCAATTCCACCGGTATAACCGGCATCCCCATACGCATCCCGTTGCGTGAAAAAAGCAATTTCGCGTGGTTTGAGCCCGCCGAATTTTACCAACCCATCGACCATGGCGGCAGTCTCTTCGGCATAACTTGCCCGGTAATTTATCACAAAGCGATCCGGCGGAGTCTTTCGCAGGACCCCCGCCCCGGTAAAGGCTCCGAAAAACGGGGTTCTGCTCGCATTCGCTATAGGAATGGCTGCAACGGCCGTAGGGGTCCCCACATTTCCTATTACGGCAAGGACCTGCTCTCCATCGATGAGCTTGCGCATGTTAGGAGCTGTACGAGACGGTTCATAACCATCATCGAGAGATATAAGGTTAACACTGCGTCCATGCATACCACCAGATCTATTAACCTCACTGATGGCTGTAAATACTCCTGCTCGCATGTTGATGCCGAGGATGGCGGCAGGGCCACTCAACGCGGTAGACATACCCAACACAATCTTGTCTTTCCTGGCGGATAATTGGTTTTCAGAGGCTAAAGCCATCCCGCAATAGAGAAAAGTAATGGCACAAACTACAACAAGCATGCATTTTCCTCGCGGAAAGTTTCTTTGTAATTGGTCCGAATGGAAACACCTAGGAGGAGTCCTTGAGGCGCCGGCTGATACCGGAAAGAACATTTTGATAAAGGACGAGAATACAGGAGCTATACCGCTGTTCATAAAGTTACCTCCAAGCTTGCATTATTCCTATGCTACAAACGCAGTCAGAGGAACGGATTTGACTTGTTTGTGCTGCTTGATTTCTATGTATTGCGAAGAGCATAGGTTTCTGGAAGATAAAGCAATTATCATGCCGCGCTGTCTGGCTAATACCGGGATTTATTCAGTTTTCAGTTGTCAGTTGTCGGTTACCAGTTTTCAGTGATCAGTGGTCAGTTGGCAGTATTCATTTTTGACCTGTTTGTGGATGGACAACGGTAATGAACTCGTAAAAAGTCCGCAAACAGACGACAAAGTAAAAAGCTCCAGATGCAAGGCGCGCGTACTGTCCTCAAGCCACTTCAGTGGCGCTATCTTGAGGAATGAGACGTACTTATCGTACGTCGCAGTGATTTACCCTGTTAAATCGGCTTCGCCGTCTCGCGTAGCGAGAATTTAACAGGGCGGGGATGAATCCAGCCTCGGCGGGACGCAGATGGACTTTTTGCGAAGTCGTCAATTGTATTGACTCCAATGTTTGGTCGTGATAGCTGTCAGAGCATAGTTCAGGTACAATAGAAAAGGATTTGACAAGAAGGAAAAAGGACATGTTTAAAGTATTGGGTCGAGCAGCCCTTTTGTTGGTCATTGCCATTCAGCTTTCCGGATGCCCTGCTGCTGTATTTGTGGCAGGGGGGGCGGCCGGGGCAGGAGGGATAGTTTGGGTTAAAGGAAAGCTCAAGGAACAGCTTGACAGCCCCCTTACAAAGGTCCATGAAGCTACCATTACAGTCCTTAAGGCCTTTGAACTCCCCGTTGAAAAGGATATGAAAGACAAACTCGCCGCCAAGGTTGAGTCAAGGTTCGCTGACGGGAAGCGGCTTTGGATTGATATACGTTCTATTTCCGAATCTTTGACAGAAATCTCGATACGTATCGGTGTCTTTGGAAACAAGTCAAGGTCAGAAAGAATTCTTAGAAAGATTAGGGACTACCTTTAGGCGAGTTCACCGCGGTCCTTTCATGATCTTCAAACAAACCAAATAGTGCCCCCCATACTTGCCATGTTCGTCCTTTGTAATATCGCGTATTTGTGTTTCAATAGAGTGCGGAGGATAGGATGAGTCTTTGGAATAGTACTTTACGTTGAATATATCTCCTGTCTTGAGCCAGGGCAGGAGATTCGAGTCCTGCCTTACTAATACGCACGTAGATTTCGAGACAAGATTTCGAAGCTTGAACTGATAGACAAGATCAAGCCCCTTCACGGTTAACTCAGCACTGTAATATTGATCAGAAATGTTTTCGTAGTGGGAACTTTTTTCCGCCATAATCAAATGTTTCAGGTGCCGTCTGGAGGATTCGTCTTTAACCCCATGATGTTATTTTTTGGCCACCATTTTGACTGTGGGTATAGCAAGATTAGTGCCAACCCAGGCCATAAAGTATATCCCTCAACAACTAGACACCTGGTCGTGGAGGTAATAACAAGGATATAGGGATGTATCGGCGAGACTTAGAAAAGGAAAGGACTACCTTAGAAAACCCACTAAAGGCGGGAACCCTAAATTTTGCCGCCACGTATATGGCTCTTGGTGATTTGCACAGCCTTGTCGAAACATATCCGCAAGTTGCCCACCTTGAAACGGTCTCTGCCTTCAAGCAAGTCCTTGAAAGTCCGGATTTCACTTCTGAAACGCAGGCTTTTTTTCTGTACAAGAAAGCTGCTGAAGCTCTCACTTTCCTTGTTACCAACACCGCCGGAAGCCCCTTGGCCTTTCACTCGCTTACCACACTCCAAGGGCTTCTTGGCGCTACCAAAGGACATTCCCACAGGGCGTCTGCCGAGGCAATTGGTTCCCTTCCACTTTCAGTCGGCGGTCCCAAGATAGACGGTAACATTACCAAGGAGATTCCACGGATAACGTGGCGCGAAATACTCGACAAGGAAAAGATTGCCTGTCGTGAGAACACGATAGTCCTGGGAAGGAGCTTGGTGGCATACATAGATAAGTCAGATTCATTGCTGGCAGTCAAATTGGTGTCCAGCGAGGATTATATCGAATCCGCTTCAAGGGAAGCGGCCTGGATGGAAAAGTTGCGCTCTAACGGTCATTCCTTCCCACTCAGGTTCAATATACCAAAACCCATTAAGGTTAATGGAAGTAGCGTATTTAAGCTCAGAAAAATTCCGGAAGATATTTTTCAAACAATGGGACCAACTTCTGATCTATATGCAATCGCTTTTATTGCCCACAAGGACTATTTCGCCTATCCCAACGATCACAGGCCTGGAAAGCAACTTTGTGCGGAGGCCTTCAAAGAGGTCATCTTCAGAAATGCGTGGCTATTAGGAAGGCTTACTTCGCTGGGCATAGTCCACTGCGCCCCTATTCCACTTTTTCATAACCGAGTTCAGAGAGGAAGAAGGCCGGATCGTGGCCTCTATGAATGGCAACGGGCAGGAAGGTTGGACAGATGGCTTCAGTCTTGTCGTTACCCAAATTTTGGCCTTACGGGGATTAGAGACTTTGAACACATCATTTCTTTTAACGGATCTTCTCGACAACTTTACAATCGGGTGGGAACCCAAATACTCAGCCTACTTCTGACTACCGGCAGTTATTTCCGCAATAAAGATTTTAAAAGATTAGGATTTGACAAGGAAGGCAACGCTGTAGATGCCCGAGACCTTTTCGATAAACCCTTCTTTAAAGAGCTTATCCAAGGCATCTTCCTTGCTTATTATGATGGTTTTACAAACATGAAATTTGCCGGGCAAATCCCCCTTGATTTTGATGACCTCATCTGCCGTATGATTGATGAGATGGGAGTAGATCACCACATGGAAGAAATATTGAGGGTGGTAGACCAAAGGGAAATGTCGGATGAGTTTTTCAAGCAATTTCTAAAAAATCGCGGGTATTCTGATAAAGATATTAAAACCGAAGAAAAAGGGGTCAGAGAAATCACCACCTATACCGGACCGCACCTGGGTGGGTTTAACGAACGAATATCGATCCCAGAACTGATTGATTCCGTCGGGACAATGTCTGCTTTGTGTATCTCGGGCAAGTTTTGGTCGGAAACCTTGACGACTTAGTAAAAAGTCAAGTTTCAGACACCCTCCAGCAATAAAAATTCCAAAAGTTTACTAAAGTTCTCAGGCCCAAGTATCGAAAAGCAAATAATAAACCGAAAAAAAGTACTGGGAGGATGAGTTATGAATGCAGAGGTATCTTCAAAGGAACTTTTAGGGATCGGTGAACTGCTCTCGAAGGCATGGGAAATCTACAAAAAACGCATGATTACTCTCATTCTTGTCGGACTTGGGGTAGTGCTTTTACCACTGCTTTCACTTGTGCCGTTTGTTGGGTTAGGCTTTGTTGTATCATTATCCTTACCTGAACTACGGGTAGGCATTATGTCGTTTAGTATCCTGTTGGGAGTAATTGCCATGGCTTGGGTCGGAAACTGGGCCTTTTCTGCTTTTCTGACAGCCATAGTAGATGAGAAATGCGACATAAAAGAAGCCTTCCAAAAGGGCAAACCCAAGATCATTGGGCACATGTGGCTGGCCATGTTGACAGCCTTGATTTTAACAGGCGCTCATCTTCTCCTGATTATTCCAGGTATTATTTTTACAGTTTGGTTCTTCTTCGCCCCTTTTGTTTTTATTGATGAAGATGTTCGGGGAATGAACGCCCTTTTGAAGAGCAAGGAATATGTGCGTGGCAGGTGGTCAGGCGTTGGCTTAAGATTGCTGGCTATTTGGCTTATCACCGCTCTTGTTTCTGCTATACCAGTTATAGGACAGTTAATCGCGCTTTTCTTGATACCTTTTAGCTTTATCTATTCATTCCTTCTCTATCAAAACCTTAAGGCTATAAGGGACGACCTCTCCTTTCAGCCCACAGGCAAAGAAAAAATCGGCATTGTTGCCACCGGCACCCTTGGTTACGTCCTCCCGGTTATCGTAGTATTTGCCCTCATGGGTTCAATGTTTATGATCCCTTTTTCCATGTTAAAGGCCAAGATAACAGGTCAATCACCTTTTCCCGTTAGTATGGGACAACCCAACTCCCGTGGCCATATAGTGAAGACTTCAAGCTTCAAGGTAACGTCAGTGGCCCAGACTACCGGCGCCGACACAAGAACCCAGATTGCGATACTAGAAGACAAGACGCAGGATTGGACCAAGCGCTCTCAAGTTGCCTTCAGGCTAGGTCAGTCAAAAGACAGTAAAGCTATCAACCCACTCATAGCCGCCCTTAGAAACGACGAAAAATGGATGGTGCGCAAGAATGCCGCCGACTCCCTGGCAACGTTGGGCACTCATGAGGCAGTACCTTCCCTAATTAGTGCCCTTGAATCAGACAAAAATGTTTTTGTACGCGAGGCCGCTGCCAAGGCCCTGGGAAACCTGGGTGATGAACGTGCCGTCGAGCCCTTACAAAACGCCTTGAGCGACCAGGGCGTTGTTATGACCCAAAAAGAGGGAAAGATGGTAAAAGAAAAGTCGGTTGCCAAGGCAGCCGAAGAGGCCTTAAAACATTTTAGTGTTGACGACAAAAAGATAGCTTTTTTTGCCAAGAAATCTACCGCAACTACTGAAAGGGCCCAGAAGCACAAAAAGGACCTCAAACCTCAACCCATCAATGAACAAAAAGGGCCGAACAATAAAAAGACTACGGGATTTGAAAAGAGTGTCAAGGCCTGTACCAAGGCAATCAAGATCCGGCCTGAAGATGCTCTAGCCTATCATAATCGTGCGGTTGCCCATTTTAGGCTTGGGCATTACCAACGAGCTGTTGACGATTTTAACAAGGCCATTGAATTTGCTCCCGGAGAGGCAACAACTTACTATAATCGAGCCATCGCCTATGGCATACTCGGTAAGCACAAGGAAGCCATCGAAGATGGAACCAAGACCATAAAACTAAACTCTCAATACGCCAATGCCTATGTTAACCGTGGGATAGACTACCTCGCATCCGGTAATTGCGATAAGGCCTTTGATGATTTTAATAAGGCCATTGAATTTAACTCTAAGGACTTTTCGGCCTATTATGCTCGAGGTGTCGCGTATTACAAGCTTGGTTCCAATAAACGAGCGATCAAGGATTTTGAGAAAGCTGCTCAGATGGGCAGCCAAAAGGCGCGGGATTATTTGAAAACCCGCGAGGCTCTTCCTCCTCAATCATGACGACTTCGTAAAAAATCCATCAATCATAAGCTTTGGCATGAACTTTGATAGGGATTAATAAGCCAGAGCCGACCATGAGGATTCCAATCAAAAACGATATGATTTCTCCCGCTTACCATGTCAAGCAGGCTGCGGCAGATTATCCTTCCATAAAAACCGATGGGTACAACAACGGTGAGGCTAACTCATTTGAAGGATTGTTAAGAGATATTATTGAAACCATAGAAGAAAGGGGGACTCTTTCTATTGAAAGAACCCCTCTGGACGAGACAAAACTCCAAAAGTTGGTTGAGATGGTGCAAACAGAAATGAGCAATCTGCTTTTCAGTGTTGTTGCAAATCATGAGGGGGAAAGTGATTTCTGGGAAACTCAGAGTAGGTTGTTCAACCTCTTTCCAACAGGCAATTTGCATAAATCGTCAGTGTCAAATATTCGACAGGATCACCATAAGGAAGACCTGGCCCTGTCACGAGACAGAATCGATGACATCATTGGTCATGCCTCGAAGAAGTACCATGTCGACCCTGATTTGGTAATGGCGGTCGTTCAGGCTGAAAGCGATTTTAATGCCACTTGTACATCATCTAAAGGTGCAATGGGGCTTATGCAGCTTATGCCGGAAACGGCCGAAGAACTCGGAGTAAAAAATGCGTACAATCCCGTCGAAAACATTATGGGAGGAACACGCTATTTAAAAGGCCTTCTGGATAGGTATGATGGTAATATTCCCCTTGCATTGGCAGCCTACAACTGGGGGATGGGTAACGTTGAAAGGCACCCCGGCAAGCTGCCGCAAGAAACGCGAACATACATTGCCCGCGTTAACCAATACTATCGTGAGCAGTCCGGCTAACCCGCGGATATTGCCTTGCCCCTCAATTTTTTTCTAAACCCAGGCAGACCACTCAAGCCGGCAATAAGCAAAAGCATGGTAACCGGCTCCAAGATTTGGTTCCTTAACAAATAGAAGATGCCATAAAAAAGCAAGCCGACTACAAAACATATTACATACATCAATGTTGCAGTGGAGAAAAAGGCTGCAAGCTCCCCCATTGTTAAAGCGCCAAGACTTACTTCACGACTGCCAAGTTCCCTTCTTCCGGCCTTATTACCGTCTTCGCCTGACATTTTGCCCCTCCTTGAAGCACTCCTTCAGTTAAAGCACCTGCCAATATCCGTATCAAAGGTCATGCCAGTTTTTCAAAAACTAAATATTGCTGTAAATTTAGCATGTTACGCAACACCAGTCCAGGTGGGACGGAAAAAGATTTCATATGCACTGCCTGCAAAATTGGAAAAACACTATTCTTTGAGGGTAAAAAAGTTCATATAACTTGGGCTCCCTTGTACTGAACCTCCAAGTCTTCATCCAGCCCGTCCCGGTCCATCTTCACGGCCAGGGGCAGATAATCCATGATGTCCTGAGCAGTCATTCCGTCTTTGCCTTTGTCTCTAGCAGCCAAATCGCCGGAAAGCCCATGGATGAATACCCCCTTTCTTACAGCATTCTCGATAGACAGACCCAAACCGAACATGGCAGCAATAGTCCCTGTCAGCACATCACCAGAGCCTGCTGTAGCCATGCCTGCATTACCGCTCATGTTGACAAAAACCTTTCTATCAGGAAAACCTATCAGTGTACGGGCGCCCTTCAAGACTATCATGGCGCCTAATTCGCCGGCAGTTCGCTGGAGGATGTCTACTTTATTGGCGCCTATCTCAGCTATTGTCATATTCACCAGCCTGGACATTTCACCCAAATGCGGTGTCAAAACGGTCACCGCTTCTCTTGCCTTTAGACTCTGCAAATCTCCACACAGTGCCGTAATGCCATCACCATCCACGAGAAGCGGTTTTTTGATTTCCCGCGCAAGTTGCCTTACTAGCTGCTGCGTTTCTTCTTCCAGGGCTAACCCCGGCCCCAGGACGACCATATCGACTTTATCTGCAAGTTCCAGCAGCAAATCTCTGTTTTCAAGGGAGATAGTTCCAGACAAAGTTTCCTCCTGAGGGGCGAAGACTATCTCACTTGCCTTGTTGGCGATAAATGGAACAATAGATTTAGGCGCGGCAAGCCTCGAATATCCGCCGCCGGCTTTCATAAAAGAAAGTGCAGCAAAATAGGGCGCTCCGAAATAATTAACGGCGCCGGCAATAAACAAAACATCACCAAAGTCGCCCTTGTGGCTGTCCGGCCTTCTTAAGGGAAGATCAAAGTGAGAGTTGATTTCTACTCTCATAGATTCTGTCTCGTACATAGAAGGAGGAAAGGAGATGTGGGTAACATAAAGCTTGCCGCACAGATCATATCCCGGAAAGAGTATGTTTCCCAGTTTTGGAAGCCCAAAGGTTACTGTATAGTCTGCCCTTATCGCTATTCCCATAATCCGTCCCGTATTGCCGTTAACACCGGAAGGTATATCAGCGCTGAAAACAGTCTTTGAAGAACTATTGACCAGTTCTATGACATCTCGGTATAATCCGCCAACATCCCGTGTAAGGCCTGTACCGAATATGGCATCCACAACAGCTTCGCAATTGTAGATATCTGTTTTTATTGACTCGGCAGATTCCAGCTTGCTGACCTCAATAGGCAAACCGGATACAATATCGAGGTTTAATCTTGCCGCACCCTTATATTTGCTTTTATCACCCAGAATAAAGACCTTAACTGTACCGCCACTTGAGTGTATTTTTCTGGCTATAACAAAACCATCCCCCCCATTGTTACCAATACCGCAAAGGACAACAAACTTCTTGTTCCTTATGCCGACTTCTTTTGATAGAATAAAGTAAAGGGCCTCTCCTGCGTTTTCCATCAAGAGTTCTTCCTTGATACCAAAATCCTTTACGGCAGTACTATCAAGCGCCCTCATCTCGGAAACCGTGCTAATCTTCATTTTCTTTCCCTCCATTACTCAGTGCCTGGTCAAACGTGCAAACATTTATTGGTTCTCATTAATGATGGTCTCGTAAAAAGGCCCATCTGGACTTTTTATAAGATTGTGATTAATAGAAACCGATTTTCTCAGTAAGTCCCCAACTTGTCAAGGGCGTGGCTGTCGACACATTCTGCTATCTAGTGTCCATCCATAAATGGCCCGGCCTTAAAAAACCTAAGCTCTTACCCTTGACTCAACTTTTCCTCCGGATCGGCCGATATCTTGCATGTACCCCTTTTGTATCAGGTGTATCAGGACCTTCTTTTTGGAAAGAACCAAACTTATGTCAACGACTAACAAAACACTTTCCTTTCTTGTCCTCATTGTTCTCTGCACGCTTGGCACGGCTTATGCCGGACAAGACTCTCCGGCCGATGTAGTCAAGCTATTTAGCTCTTATTATGGCGGTGCTCAGATGGACAAGACAGCCAATTTCACTACGGAGCATTTTAGAGATGATATG
Source organism: Desulfobacterales bacterium S7086C20 (assembly GCA_001751075.1). GTDB lineage: Bacteria > Desulfobacterota > Desulfobacteria > Desulfobacterales. The sequence continues at coordinate 13,482 of MAVP01000006.1, forward strand.
CCGAAATCAGTTTGGGTTGTAGATACGTGGAAAGCACTACGGCAGATAGACTACAAACGCGTTTATGACTCTATTGCAGACACAAAGGTTAAAAGTAGCAGGGCGGTAGTTATTTTGAATACAAAAATAGAAACACTTGCCGGCGAAACAACACAAAAGGAAATCTATTACCTGATAAAAGAAGGCAAACAATGGTTGATAGACGAATTACGGGTAACCGAAGAGGATGTTGAGGTTACCGCGGAGGAAATACGACTATAGAGGGGAGAAAGTAACAATGGAAGCAGCATATGAATTGCGACAATTCCATATTCACGAGCATACTCACTCACACCGCCATGAGCACAGACACGGCGATCTGGTTCATTGGCACGAACATTCACACGACCACTCCCATGAACACTGCCATGAATACTACTACGAAGAAAACCTTCATTTGCACGACCACGACCATCCCGGCCATGAAAGACAATTGCACGATCATGGGCATTGATGGCTCTCTCAAAAATAACTAAACATTTTCGCATCACAGCTTCAGGCTGTCTTTGCTCGATTCTCATTCGCAAAATCCTCGAAATAGCTTGCTATGCCTGCGGTTTTGCTCAATCGGATCAAGCAAATCCAACCCAAATCTGAGCGCGAATTCTGCGAACTTATTATTGAGCGAGCCCTAAAGGGACAATTGATTGTTGGCTGTTGAGCATAAAAAAGGCATTCCGCCCGAATAGACGAAATGCCTTTTTTTGTGTTTCAAAATCTAAACTAAGCTACAGTTACGTTCGTTGCGGCGGGACCTTTGTTGCCCTGCTCTACATCGAAAGTCACTCTGTCGCCTTCATTGAGAGACTTAAAACCCGTTGAGTTGATCCCCGAATGGTGAACAAACACATCTGGTCCGTCTTCTTGCTCAATAAAGCCGTAGCCCTTCTGGTCATTAAACCACTTCACAGTTCCACTAGCCATTGTGACACCCTCCTTTCAAAAGAATTCTCATGGTTCCTAACTTGAGGTTGCCACTTCTTGCAAATGGATTCTGCCTCAAAACGAAACCGGGCCGCCCAAAAAGACGTCCCTTTACTGATTATTTTAACTATAAACATCCCTGCAAGAAAAGTCAAATCATTTATTCAATTACTATTGTTTTGATGGAATTTGAGGTGCCTCGCGCAAAAAACTTTCCGCTGCCTCGTGTGATAACCATCCTATCACCCGTCTCCAATTCACAGCTAATTCTGACCTTGTCAATAACGTGACGTTCAAGTTCGACGTTGTCCTCGTCGTAATCTTTTAGATTGAAAGGACTGACCCCCCAGAAAAGGCACATCTTCCTGACAACAGATAGCAAATTAGAGACCCCGAGAACTGAGGTTTGCGGCCTAAAGCGGCACATTTTTAAACAGGAAGTCCCAGATTGGGTTACTGAAAGTATTCGCTTGGCACCGATCTTCTCAGCTATCAAAGATGCTCCGATCATGGTAGCATCATCTACACCGGTCAAGTCAAAGGCCTTTATGGAGGGTCTCTCCTTAGGAGTCTTTTCTGCCTCTGTGATTATGCTTCCCATCATCTTAACCGCTTCAAGCGGATATTTCCCTGAAGCCGTCTCAGCACTTAGCATGACAGCGTCTGTCCCATCCCATATGGCATTTGCTACGTCAGAAGCCTCGGCCCTGGTAGGAGTGGGATTCTCGATCATGGATTCCAGCATCTGAGTCGCGGTGATAACCGGTATGCCGCGAAGGTTACATAGAGAAATGATTTTCTTCTGGACAGCGGGGACAAGATGATTGCCAAGCTCAACCCCCATATCGCCCCTGGCAACCATAATCACATCACTTACATCGAGAATGTCTTCTATATTATCAATGGCTTCAGGGTTTTCAACCTTTGAAATAATGGGGATGTTTCTGTTCTGTTCATTAAGGAGATCTCTAAGTTTCAAGACATCTTCCTTTTTTCGCACAAAGGAAAGGGCAATATAGTCAACATCTTGTCCAAGACCGAACAAGACGTCCTCATGATCCTTGTCCGTAAGACTTGGTGCAGAGACTCTGGAGTCTGGAAGATTTATCCCCTTGTTCGACTTGAGCGTACCACCAACCGATACTTTAATCTTGTAGATATCTCGATCTTTTTCAACGGTCTTGGCAACAATCAGTCCGTCGTCGAAAAGTACACGCACTCCATCTTCCAAGTCATATACGAGATGATCATATACGGTTGGGATAAAACGACCCTTGTACTCAGGATAGTCCTGTTGAACCTTTGTCGGTCCTACAACCCAAATGTCCCCTTCCTTGAGTTCAAGCCCGTCTGGAAGCTTATCAACTCGAATCTTTGGGCCTTGAAGGTCAAGCATGATCGCCACTTCCAATCCCACCATGGCGGATGCCTTCCTTATGCCGGCAATGAGTTGAGCATGCCCTTCATGAGTTCCATGACTCATATTTACCCGGCAGACATTCATCCCGGCTAGAATAAGATCAGAGATCATTGCAACATTGGACGATGCCGGCCCCAACGTTGCCACAACCTTGGCATGTCGATTCAATCTTGCTCTTCTCATGAAAAGATCTCCTAGCTCTTGCTCAGGATTCCGATTTTCACCTCATCCGGCAAACCGCTAAATCGTGTCACGGAGGTGTTGATTTTCTTGTCTCGCATCTCCTCTTCCGCCCTAATCAATGGATTGTAGTTCTGCAGATTTCTTTCTCCATTCGGCGCGCCGGCCTTAAACCAGAGTTTAGGCGATACCGCGCCGTACATGAGCGGCATATAAGGCAAAAATTCCGATGTCCCCTCTGTAGAACGGTGGGAGAAAAATGCCGTGAAGCCACCTTTCTTGATGTTATCAAGGGCTTCTTTGAGATTGCCGACACCCAGGTCCTTAAGCTTTCGCAGTACACCTTTAAGATCCTTTCGGGCCGTCAAGAATTGCTCGACACGGTCAATATCAGCAAGACCGAGAACAATCTCTGTTGCCAGGCAGGTTTCGGTAAAGGTGCCTGCTTGGTTCAGTTTTATGAGAACGGAATTGCCGCAACGGTTCTTTCGCTCAGGAGCAGCAAGGAACGGGATAATAAAACGCATCTGTGTCACTGCTGCATCATCAATAACGATCTGAACGCGGTCGCCGTATTTCTCCGTCATGAGGCGATGTGCTTCAGGATCAGATTCACTCCCAGGATCTTCCATAGTGACAAAGTTAGGCGCGCTTTTCACAACAGACCAGTTAAACTTGATCAGTTCTTGGCGTGTCTTTACACCCAGGCCAGAAAAACGCAGATCATATTTGCCTTCCTTGCGCAGCTTTTCGGTCTTCTGGATTTCCGAAAAAGCATTATCTGTCCCGATTGCCCAGTCTGTCCTTTTTAGCTTAAGCTGCCCTGCACATTCCTTGATACGGTTAAGCCCCTCGAAGTTGTCCTTTACCGGAAACACGAAGCCTCGTTCTTTTGCAGTGCCGGTTGGCAGGCCATCACGGACAAGGTTTTTTTCAAACTGCTTAAAAAACTTCGTTGCCGTCTCAAATACGCCCTTAATTGATTTTTTGTTCATCGCGATAAAAAACATTTCCTGAATATCCTGTTTGGTGCCTGGCACGTGTTCGCCGCCGCAAACCATGTTGAAACCGATGTTCGGCATGTAGAAGGTCTTGAGTCCGCCTTTAGGCCTCAGGAGCTGCCAGGCCTTGTATCCTGACGCCTTTAGCAATGTTTGAAAGAAAACGGTTGAAGCGGCGAGACAAGCATTGCCACCCCACACTTTTTTATTGGGACCGGCCTTTTGGACCAACTTGAGATCGAACTCTGCACAAACATCAAGGATGTCTCGCGGTTTTCTGATCACCACTTTCTTGGGGAGAAGAGGGACAATATTCCTTTCAACGGATTTTATCGCCCTCTTGTTTGGAATGTAGATAGCCTCGGCTTCGCCGTCTGACGTCCCCTTTGCTATCCCGTTACGTTCTGAGATCGTCCACGTGTCCTTGCCACGTTGGACTCGGGCGGTCATAACCCCTTCCAGAGTGAATGCTGCGTATGAAGAGAGGATTTCCCTTGCCCTGAGAGTAAATCTGGAAATAGTGGTTTCCTTTGCCATAGCGACCTCCTTAGAAAGCTATCGGTTGGTAGTAACAATTCCAATACACAAATATATCACAGGATTTTGCAGCAGGAATTATGCCAAAATATTGGTGGCCAGGCTCCAAACATTTACTCAAAAGTAGCCTCTGATTCCGGCTGATCTATTTCTTGAGGAAATTCGCTGAAAGGGAAAGGGCGCTGATTTTCATTCAGCGTGACATAGCGCATGACCTTGTAGGCATAGGCTGCAACCTTGTTGGAAAGATTCCTTACGGGATTGTTGTAATCCGTGGTGATGAAAAGGTAGACATATTGAAATAAGACACTGAGCTGAATTATGATCTTTAGTATCTCTAAGACAAGCACAAAAAAGATTGTGTAAAGAAAACGAATGGCAATCCTTTTGCGTGACAAAATGTCGGTTGTTTCCGTTGAGTCCATCGATTTTCCTCCCTTTTTTATGTTAGGTAACCGTTCACGGTTCAGAGGTTCAAAGGTTGCATTCTGATCACTTATTTTTAGCCTTTTCCTTTTCATCTTGCCGTTCACTTTTCCGGGAGAAAGGAAATTCGACATCTCCGAACAATCCCTTATCGCCCATCTTGGCCAGCTCGTTCAAAGCTTCACGAATGTCTTTGGAACCCTTGTCGCAAATTTGGGAGACAGTGATATAACCTCGTTTGGCCTCCCGAAATGAAAATCGCCCCGCAGTCTTTTTGATGTAATCATATGTCATGTTTCGTACTATCCCCCAAGTGTCACGGCGCGTTTGATTTCCCAGTGGAGTGAGGTCATCGAAATCTTTCAGTTGGTTACGGTGGAACTTGGAACCGAAGTATTTGAGTGGCACAGTCAACCAGAAGAAAAACGCCGCCAGAGCAAGACCTGCGCCGCCAGCCAAAAGCGTGAGCTGATTCACGGCAAAAATCGGACTTGCCAACATTGCAAAAACTGCTATGCCACCACATAAAAGACTTATAAGAAACCCTGTAAATCCACATTTGAATCGGAAGGCAATGAGACGTTTCCGATAATTGACCAAAGCTTCAAGCATGTGGGCAAGGCGTTCGCCGTGCGTTTCCACAAAAGAAGCCAAATGGTCAAGACGGTAGCGAGGGGCCTCCGATATGGCCCTTCTTAGTTCCTCTCGCTGGTTTTCCAGGTAATTGAGGTATTTCATTTCTCCGTCACGAGATTCATTATGAGAGGTTGCCCTTGGAGAGTAAGTCAGATGAATCATGGGGATGTCTTTGCGACCTGTGATTTGCGACAAATTCCAGCAAAGTGTTCCATAAACTCGGAGCAAATCCGTCAGGGAATTGCATTCATCAATGCGGTTTAGCACAAAAAGGAGCTGGTGTTCAAATATGTAGCTGGGAAGTGTTTCCCTGATGCTGATATAGGCCTCACGTACCGTTCCTGCCTTATGTGGGTCAAAGACTATCAATACGAGGTCGGCGATTTGTGCCAGATCACCGATAACTTCCTGGTAATTATAGCCGCGGTCCCGCTCGGTAATGCTATCAAGCATTCCGGGCGTGTCAATCAGGGCAAGTGATTTCAAGAATGGTGAATTGACCTTTTTGAGTCGAAAGTGCGACGCAAATCGTTGACCATGCTTTTTTAGGGCTTCAAAGGGATATTCCGGATTATTGAGCAAGAATTTCCCGTCTCGTGTTTCAGTAACGTGTATGTTGTCGCTGTCGGACTCAGAGTCATCATACGTTATAATCGTGAAGGAATCATCCGTCGGAGCCTGACCCGTTGCCTGAACATCGGCATTCAGGAACTCGTTAATCATGGTCGATTTACCAGACGAGTAGTTGCCAAGCACCAATACTTGAGGACGCCACTTAATATTGGCTTCCAGCGGCACATCACTGTATCCATAACGCATGGCCACCGGGGTCAAGTAATCTGCTACCATTTCAACAAGTTCGGCTCGCAAGGAATTTATATAGTTCTCGCGGTACATAGGAGACTCCCCCAACAATTCAGATTCCATCGCCGGCAATCTGCAACAACCGTTTTTTATCGGTAACGCAGTGTGCGTTGTACTTTATACTTGCCTGTTTTTGTAGTCAAGATATAAGTGGGTTACAGGTTATTGGCAATTTTTTATATCAATAGGTGGATTCACTTTGGTGAACGAGCACACAAAAAAACCCTCCAAACCTGCCATATTGGCTCCTGCCGGAAATAGGGCTTCGTTTTTAGCTGCAATCGCCGCTGGGACGGATGCTGTTTATTGCGGTCTGAAGAACTTTTCTGCACGCATGGAGGCAAAAAACTTCACGCTTGATCAACTGGCCTCTCTTGCACGGTTGGCTCGTGATGAGGGGATAAAGGTCTATGTGGCCTTAAACTCCCTTGTAAGGCCGGATGAGCTGGACAAGGTTGGAAGTATTCTGAAAGATTTGGATCGACATGTTAGGCCGGACGGCATAATCATTCAGGACCTGTCTCTTGTAGGGCTGGCGAGACAGATTGGTTTTTCCGGGGAGCTTCATCTGTCTACGCTGGCCAATATAAGCTTTTCATCGGCCCTGAAACTGGTTCGGGGAAGCCTTGGTGTGGATCGGGTAGTCCTGCCAAGAGAGCTTAGCATAGACGAAATAAAGGTCTTGGCAAAAGAGTGCCCAAAAGGTTTGTCTTTAGAAGTATTTGTACACGGCGCTTTGTGTTATGGAGTGTCAGGAAGATGTTATTGGAGTAGTTTTCTGGGAGGCAAAAGCGGGCTTAGGGGCAGATGTGTACAGCCTTGTCGCAGGTTTTATACCCAGAAGGGGCAAAAGAAACGTTTTTTTTCCTGCCAAGACCTTTCTCTGGATGTCTTGGCGAAGGTGCTCCTTGGCGTACCCCGAATTGGCGCCTGGAAGATTGAGGGCCGAAAGAAGGGCCCCCATTATGTCTATCATACAGTTAGGGCCTACCGGATGTTAAGAGATCAAGCCGGAGACCCCGAGGTAAAAAAGGAGGCTTTAGAGCTACTTGCTTTCGCCTTGGGCCGGCGGGGTACGCACTACAATTTTTTGTCTCAAAGGCCCCAGAATCCCGCACGCACTGATATCCAGACTGGTTCCGGGCTACTCATAGGAAGGACAGGAGGTGCGAAGAAAAGGCCGTACCTGAGTCCCAGGGATGAAATCTTGCGCGGAGATCTTTTGCGTCTCGGATATGAAGATGAGCCATGGCATACTATTTACAAGGCAAACAAATATGTGCCTAAAAATGGGCGCCTTGATCTAAAGTTGCCTTTAGGAAAGAGCCCGCGAAAGGGGACGCCGATTTTCCTGGTAGATAGACGTGAAGGACAACTGGAGGGATTACTTCGCAGGCTTGAGGCAAAGTTGACTAAGGCGCCGGCTGCTGAGATTAGACCTCAAGCCTTTCATACTAGATTTACGAAAAGGTCCCGGAAAAGGGCGGGTGCTTTTGAGCTTTATGTTTACAGGAACAAGTCAGATGACAGGGCTGCTAAAGGCCGTACCGGGCTGTGGCTGTCTAATAAATTGATCAAAGAGGTTCCCAGGGTGTCCGTGTCAAGACTGTGGTGGTGGTTTCCCCCTGTGATCTGGCCGGAGGATGAAAAAGGAATAAGTAAACTTTTAGCGCTTCTACTGAAAAGAGGGGCACGCAATTTTGTCCTCAACGCACCTTGGCAGATCGCTATGTTTAAAAATCCAAAAGGTATGAATATTTGGGCGGGTCCATTTTGCAACCTTGCCAATCCGGCTGCTGTAAATATGCTCGTTTCCCTTGGATATTCGGGGGCAATTGTGAGTCCCGAGCTTAGCAGAGCCGATTACTTGCTGTTGCCACGACACAGCTCTTTGCCTTTGGGAGTTGTAATATGGGGAAACTGGCCACTCTGTGTTTCACGCATACTATGTGACAACTTGAAGACTAATACCACCTTTTCCAGCCCGAGGGGTGAGAAGGCTTGGGCGACAAGATTTGAGGCTAACTATTGGGTTTATCCGAACTGGACACTCGACATAAGGCGAGAAAAGGACGTGCTCAAAAAGGCGGGCTACAGCCTCTTTGTCCATCTGATAGAGCCATTGCCCAGACAGATCGAGCTCAAAAAGAGGCCCGGGCTGTGGAATTGGGACTTAGGGCTGGCTTAATATTATCTAGTGCCTGTCCATAAATGGTGATTTTTGGCCCAGGACAAGGCCGCAGCAATTTTGCAACCGCAGGCGTAGCAAGGCTACGTCGAGGATTGCAAAGAAGCGAGAACGCAGGCATGGGCCGAAAGGCGCCGTTTATGGATGGGCACTATCCAGGTACGCCTTAGCCTCGCCCACTGTGTAAAGAGATCCTGTGATGCATACCGCATCATTTTTGGTTGCCCTATCTATGGCAAAAGATACGGCATCTGGAATGCGGGGTATAACAAGAACATCCTGATTCAAGGAACGAACAAAGTTTGCCTGTTGTTCCGGATCACCGGCACGTTCATACTGTGGGCTGGTCAGGATTATACGATCTGAAATTCCGGCAAGTTTACGTAGCATTACTTTCCAGGCCTTATCTTTCAGGATACCAATTACTATTGTCAGCCTGCGACGTGCGACCTCTTTTTGCAAGAACCTTTTAAGCGTTTCTACTGCTGATGGGTTGTGAGCGCCGTCTAGGATAACAAGGGGATTTGCAGATATTATTCCAAGACGTCCAGGCCACAAGACCGCACGAAGGCCTGCGTGTATGGCTTTATCAGAAACCTTCAGATCATTTTCTGCGAGAAACTCCACCGCTCCCAGGACAAGGCCGGCATTTTGGATCTGATGGGTCCCCGGAAGGCCCACTTTGAGTCCTCGCCAATATCTGTTTTTTCCCATGTAAGTAAACGAACCATTCCGACTATTTCGGACCTTGATCTCCTTTCCCAATCTTAGCAGAGGTGCTCCCTTTTCCAAGGCTGTCTGTTCAATGACGCCGAGTGCATTTTTTTGTCGAACGCCTGTTACGACTCCTGCCCCCGACTTTATGATGCCTGCCTTTTCCGCGGCTATCTTGATCAGGGTATTTCCAAGATATTCGGTATGTTCCTTGCTGATATTGGAAATAACACAGACTTTGGGACGCACCACATTCGTTGCGTCGTAGCGTCCGCCCATGCCGGTTTCAAGCACCGCCCACTCGACATTTTGCCGGCCAAAATAGTAGAGGGCCATTGCTGTGGCACATTCAAAAAAAGTTGGAGGATCACTTTGTGTATATATTTGTTGGACTGCTTCGGCGGCCTCTATAACATGCCGGTCAGATATGGGATGGCCGTTGATTTGAATACGTTCATTGAAGCGAACGAGATGAGGTGAAGTATACAGTCCGACCTTGTAGCCCGCATGGGTGAGTATTGAAGAAAGAAGTGCAGCAATAGAACCCTTACCGTTGGTGCCTGCCACATGTATGCAACAGTAGGCGTGGTGAGGGTTTCCAAGGCCCCTCATAAGTCGAGAAATGGGCTCTAGCCCTAACTTGATTCCAAAACGCCTCAAGCGATAAAGGGCTTCGAGGTGGTTATCGAGTGAAGAAATCATGAAGCGTCAGTGTTTGAAACTCCTCTGACCGGTATACACCATGGTCACATTCGCTTCGTTGCAGGCTTCTATAGACTGGTAATCATTTAGTGACCCACCCGGCTGAACCACTGCTCGAATTCCTTCATTGATACCTACATCTACTCCATCTCGGAAGGGAAAGAAGGCATCGCTTACCATCGTGGCACCGATCAAGCCTCCTTTTGCTTCGGCTACCTTTTGATCAAATTCCCTTTTCTTTTCCTCGTCTGTAAGGTTGTTATAGGCAATCTTTAGTTCCTCAAAACAGTACCGGTCGGCAAGTTTACGGTATGCCTTTTCCTTGGCGATTTCAGCAACCCCCACGCGATCTTGTTCACCCGTTCCTATTCCCACAGTTACCTGGTCCTTTACATATATTACAGAATTTGACGTAATCCCGGATTCTACCAGCCAGCCAAAGAGCATGTCTTCATATTCTTGAGTTGTTGGCTCCCTTTGTATGCGATAGATATTGCCATTGTATTCAGTCTCTGCGAGCCTAAAACCATCTTTGGTTTGAGCTTGGGGAACAAAGGACCACTGGGCAATAATCCCGCCGTCAATAAGGCTTTTGAATTCAACCACACGCTTGCCCACAAAGTCTTGCAAACGACCAATATTGGCAATTTTTATAATCCGGAGGTTTTTCTTTTCGGCAAAAATATCCATTACCCCTTCCTCAAAATCAGGGGCTACGACTACCTCGGCATATTGCTCGCTGATGGCCTTGGCTGTGGCCTTATCCACGGACTGATTCAGGGAAATGCAGCCGCCAAAAGCGGCTACGCGGTCTGCCATATTGGCCTTTACATAGGCCTCTTCCAGAGAATCCGCCCTTGCAACACCACATGGGTTATTGTGCTTGACAATTACCACGGTTGGCTTTTCTGTAAAGTATCTTAGTATATTAAGGGAGTTATCAGCGTCTGTGAGGTTGGTTTTGCCGGGATGCTTGCCGGACTGGAGCAACTCGATGTCAGATGCGAGATACTGACCCGGTTGAATGCTTTCGGCTTCGCCAAGGACCAGATTACCGTTTAGCAGCTTGTAAAGAGCAGCTTCCTGACCCGGATTTTCGCCATATCTTAAACCTTTTTGCACATCATCTACCACCCAAGTAACCTTTTTATAAAAAAGTGTCTGGCGGTTGCCGGCTTCCACAAATGAAATCTCCATGTCCGGAGGAAAATGATCATCCATGATAGTCTTGTATATTTTCTTGAGATCTTGAGCCATGGCACTAACCCTCCATTATCTGATAACAGGCTTGAACATTATTAATCGATTTTCCTGCCAGAAAATCGGCAATGTGGCGGTCGTACTCCGCCGTATGCTCAAATGCCCTTTGAGCCAATTCATAGCGTAAGCTAAGAGAAACTTTCCCGTCATTTCCATTCATCTCAGAAATAATCTTTTCGTAGTCTAGGGGATTTACAACAGAAGCAACACGTATAAAGTTCTTGGCCGAGGCCCTTATCATGCATGGCCCACCAATATCTATATTTCCCCTGGCCTCCTCTACCGTGACGCCTTGTCTGGATATTGTCTCTTTAAAGGGGTAGAGGTTTACCACAACCATGTCTATTGCAACGGCATCGGTCCTTTTAAGATCTTGCTGATGGGAATCGTTGTATCTTTCTGTGAGTAGGCCAAGATAGATCTTAAAATCCAGTGTTTTTACCAACCCCCCCTGGGTTTCAGGTTGGCCTGTGTATCCACTCACAGGCGTCAGGCAGGAAGACGCCTTATCTCCCAAAATCTGTTCGATCTTACTATAGGTACCGCCTGTTGAGTAGATCCGGATGTCCGGATTTGCTTCCAGAAGAGCTGGTATGAAGTCCTCAAGACCGGTTTTGTTTGATACACTGACCAGGACATGTCTGACCCTTACGAGTCGATCAATCTTTTCAACAACGTTTATCCCCATAAGCACCCCCTCGCTGCTGTTAATGTGTGTTTGATGTCGGTCTATTTCTGGATTGGAAACTTACGCCAGTGCCCATTATTTGATAAACTATTCGTGGATGGGCACTGGCTAGGATTGGCGATCTTCCCACAAAAACCATTCAACCGTCAAGGCGTTTTTGGTTTTTGAATTGACATCCCTCCCGGTTTTGCTAAAAGTCAGATCTTGAATGGAATACAAGAAATGAAAGATGTTCAGAACTCACGAGATCATAGAAATATTGATATAAAAAAGGTTGGCATAAAGGGGATCAAGTATCCCGTCAATGTGCTGGATCGTGCCAACAAGGTACAGGCTACGGTGGCCACTATCAATATGTATGTTCATTTGCCTCACAGGTTTAAGGGCACGCACATGAGCAGGTTTATTGAGGTGCTGAATGACTATTGTGGTAATTTGAACCTGAAGACCTTTTTCGAAATACTTGACGTAATGAAAGATGCCCTTGAGGCCCGTACTGCCAATCTTGAGATAAGTTTTCCCTATTTCATAAGGAAAAAAGCACCTATATCGAGGGTTTCCAGCCTGATGGAGTATAACTGCGAATATTTAGGAAAGTGCGATGGCAACAAGCACGAACTTTTTGTGTGTGTTAAGGTTCCCGTATGTACCCTTTGCCCTTGCTCCAAAGAGATAAGCAGTAATGGGGCGCATAATCAGAGGGGCATGGTCTTGGTTACCTTGCTATACAAAGAGTTTTTCTGGATCGAAGAAATTATTGAACTGGTGGAGTCTTCAGCCAGCAGTGAGGTTTATGCCTTGCTGAAAAGGGAGGATGAAAAGTATATTACGGAACATGCCTACGATAATCCAATGTTTGTCGAAGATGTGGTAAGAGAGGTTACTGAGAAATTGCGTTTTGACCCGAGGTTTCCGTGGTTCAGCGTGGAAGTGGAGAATTTTGAAAGCATACATAACCACAGTGCCTATGCCTATACTGAAAGCCCACCACGGGCATAGATGTCTTGAGTGACAGGGTCTATTTCACTCTACTGGTTCTACCCTGACTGCGCATATTTTGTATTCAGGTATCTTTGAAATAGCATCCAGAGTGTCAATGGTTACCAGGTTAGCTGCCGCCTCCGCGAAGTGAAATGGCATAAAGACCATTCCTCGTGGACACTTTGTAGTCAAGGTGGTCTTTGCCTTGATTTCTCCTCTGCGAGAGGAGATCTTGACCATTGAGCCTTTTTGAACGCCCAATTGCTCGGCATCTTTTGGGTGGATCTCGAGCAGTGGTTCCGGATAAACAAGGTTTAGTCCTTGAACCCTGCGTGTCATGGTGCCACTATTATAATGTTCGAGCACGCGGCCGGTGGAAAAAAGTAGAGGGTAAGTCTTATCTGGAAGTTCCTTCGGGGGAATAAATTTTGTTGGATGAAAAAGCCCCTTGCCTCGGGTAAACCGGCCCTTGTGAAGATATGGCGTCCCGGGATGGTTTCGGGCCGGGCACGGCCACTGTAAGCCATCGTTCTCCAGACGATCATAGTGTATGCCACCATATATGGGTGTCAGGCCCGCGATTTCTTCCATTATTTCTTCAGCACATCCGTAGTCCATTTGATAGCCCATCCTTTTGGCTAGCTCGCAGATAATCTTTGAATCTGACCATGCCTGGCCTTCAGGATTAAAGGCCTTCCTGACTCTTTGAATGCGCCTTTCGGTGTTTGTAAACGTACCTTCCTTTTCGATAAACGTTGCGGCTGGAAGGACTACGTGGGCAAGTCTTGCTGTTTCCGACATGAATATGTCTTGGACCACAATAAATTCCAGCGCCTTAAGAGCAGCTCTTACCTGATTGGCATTGGGATCGCTTACTATGGGGTTTTCTCCTATTATGTAGAGAGCCTTCAGTCTTCCGTCGAGTACGGCAGACCACATCTGGGTAATGGCCAGACCAGGTTTTGATTCTAGTTTTGTTTCCCAGGCCTTCTCAAATTTCTTAATGACTGTATTGTCGGAAAGGCTCTGGTATCCCGGAAGTACATTAGGAAGGGCGCCCATGTCGCAGGCGCCTTGTACATTGTTCTGGCCGCGAAGAGGGTTAACTCCACCGCCTTCTATACCCACATTTCCGCACAACATGGCAAGATTCGCAAGAGATTTAACATTATCCGTTCCGGATGCATGTTGTGTAATTCCCATTGCATAGACAATAGCAGCAATCCCTGCGCCGGCATATTCACGGGCAGCCTTTTCCAAGTTTTTGCCTGGAATACCCGTAATCTTTTCAACATATTCGGGATTGTATTCTTTCACGACTTCTTTCAATGCGGAAAAACCTTCCGTTCTCTTCTCGACATAGGCACTGTTCCATAGGCCTTCTTCCAGGATGATGTACATTATGCCGTTAAGCCAGGCCACATCTGTGCCCGGCCTGGGACGGAGCCATGTATCCGCATATTTTACCAATCCTATTTTCCGAGGATCTGCCACGATCAGCTTTGCACCGTTTTCACTTATTGCCCGCCTAATATGTAGGTCAACCAAGGGGTGGTTTTCTGTTGGATTACTCCCTGTAACCAGGATTGTGTCTGCCTTTTCAAGTTCTGCCATGGAATTGGTCATAGCCCCGCTTCCAAAGGCGGCGGCCAGACCGGCCACAGTTGAAGAATGTCAGAGCCGCGCACAATGGTCTATATTGTTTGTGCCTACAGCCGTGCGCATGAATTTTTGCATGAGGTAGTTTTCCTCATTAGTGCACTTTGCAGAACTTAACCCGGCTAGAGTGTCGGAACCGTATTTTGCCTTAAGCTTAGAGAACTTCTGCGCGACAAGCGAAAGGGCGTCATCCCAGGTTGTTTTAATAAAATACTCACCCTGTCTTATGAGGGGTACGGTTAGACGTTCTGAGTGACTGACAAAGTCGTATCCAAACCTGCCCTTAACGCATGTGTTCCCAAAATTGGGGCCGTGATCGGGATCAGAGGCTACCTCAACGAGCAATCTACCCGCTACGTGAAGTGTAATATTGCAACCACACCCGCAATAGTCGCAGACAGTCCTGATTTTCTTCAGTTCGTCAGGATAAACGGGAAGGGTTACGTATTTCTTTACAAGGGCGCCGGTAGGACAACTATCTACACACCTCCCGCAGGAAGTGCACTTCTCATTCATCTGGATGGACAAGTTTCCCGGAAGTCCGTCTTTGTCAAAGTCTGAAGCATCAAGTTCCATTGCCCCATACTGGCAATTGTTCTTACAGCGCTGGCAAAAGATGCATTTGTTGGGATCGATCGTTATAAAGGGATGGTTGTCATTGATGGTGTATTGAGGTCTTATTGGGGTGCCTAAGACTGATAAATCGACATTGTATGCCGTGGCAAGCGATCTGAGTTCACATTTTGAAAGTGCTACACATCCGCACCTCAGACATCGCCCTGCCTCTCGAAGAGCCATATCTTCGGAAAAGCCAAGGATATATTCTGAAAAATCCTTCCTGCGAATATTCACTGGCCGTTCCGGCAATTCCTCCGCAGATCTACTTTGGATGTCATCAAAGTTCTTCAGAGACACATCATAAAGGTTGTGTCCTTTAGTAACATTAACCTCTCTTTGCCGTGGTGGTAGGATGGCCTCTTCGAGGAAAGCATGTATGGCATCTGCTGATTTCCGGCCGGCCGCAACGGCATCAATAACTGTTCTGGGGCCGGTAACTGCATCTCCGGCGGCAAAAACACCTTTCAGGTTTGTTTCAGAGGTGTTCGGGGCAGTGAACAGGGTGTTGCGATATACGGCAAGTTCGGCGGCTTTATCTTTTGAACTAATAAATGAAAGGTCAGGAGCTTGGCCTATCGCCGCGATGACATTACCCACTTCAATGACAACCTCAGATCCAGGAAGGGGATGGGGGCGGCGTCTTCCAGTTCTGTCGTACTCACCCAGTGATGTTCTGAGTAGTTCAAGCTTCAGTCGTCCGTTTTCCCTCGTGATTTTTGAAGGCGCGGCTACAAGGAAGAGCTTTACCCCCTCGGCCACCGCTTCGCGAACCTCATGTTCTCTGGCCGGCATTTCCAGACGACTACGGCGGTAGACAATCGTGACCTCTTCTGAGCCCAATCTGACACAGGTCCGGGCGACATCAAGGGCAGAGTTTCCGCCTCCGATTACGGCCACCTTTTTGCCCAATCCAATACTCTTGCCTGTGCGTACTTTTCTCAGGAAATCGAGTGCGTGAAGTACGCCCTGCAAGTCTTCCCCTTCAATATTTAACTGCCGTGTCTTCCAGGCACCTGTGGCGACAAAGACGGCGTCAAAGCCCTCGTTGGTCAAGCCTTCCAGGGTAAAGTCCTTCCCGAGACGCTGGCCGGTTTTAACCTTTATCCCCATCGTGATGACATTTTTTATTTCCTGTTCCAGGACCTTCTGGGGGAGTCGATATTCTGGTATAACGTAACGGAGCATCCCGCCCAGTTCGGGCATGGCCTCAAAAATGGTCACTCCGTGGCCTCTCTTGGCCAGGTAGTAGGCAGCGGAGAGCCCAGCAGGCCCGCCGCCAATAACGGCAACATTGTGCCCAGTTGGTGAAAAGTAATGAAGACTATGAGTTTCCGGAGTATCTGTAGCGCAGTCTGCGACAAATCTCTTCAGGTGATTAATAGGTATCCGTTCTTCAACTAATATCCGCCGGCACATCGCCTCGCAAGGTTGGGGACATACCCTGCTAATCGTCAAAGGGAGTGGATTTTTCTCCTTGATCAACCTCAGGGCTTCTGCATACTTGCCTTGGGTGATTAGGCCAATATACCCCTGGATATTGATCCCTGCCGGACAGGTCAATGAACACGGTGATACGCAGTCCCCATAGTGATGCGAAAGCTTCAGTTCAAGTGTATGTTTTCGGTGTGTTCGAACAATGTCACTCTCGGTCATTACAGCCATTCCAGGCTCTGCCTCTGTCGAACATGCCTGTGACAACCCTTTTTTGCCTTCTATCTCAACGGCGCATATGTCGCAAGGGTGTTCGGCGTGATTACACAAGGTGGGAATGATGATGCCGGCACTAGAAGCGGCATCAAGGATAGTGGTACCTGGTTTAACCCGGACTACCCGGCGATTAATGGTAAGCTTAATCTTGTCTGACATATTGATATCGAATTAATCCTTTCTGCGTAAGAGTGGCTAAGGATTCGTCACGAAATAAGTGTCTCAAGATTGCGAAGGATTCTGGTGTGGCAGTTATTGCGTGACGAGCCCCAAGTTCAGAATATGCAAGAAGTGTGCTAAGGACGCTAAGATAGGAAAAGGGAGGAATTGGGAATACGGATGGATAAAATCAACTCTTTGTTGGCGCTGATTTTCCGTGTCCCCATCCCAGAAACTCTTTGCGATAGTCTATTTCTCGCTCAACCTTGACCGCACAAACCTTAAATTCTGGGATTTTGGCTATCGGATCCAAGGCGGAATGGGTCAGTACGTTAGTGGGCATTTCGGCATAATGAAATGTCATATAAACAACCCCGGGTGGTGTGCGTGTCGAGATCTTGGCCTTCGCCCATACAGTACCACGCCTTGAAATTATCTTTACGGTTTCATCGTTTTCAACCTCTAGGGCATCGGCATCTACAGGATTGATTTCTACGCTTTCTCCACCACCCAAGACATTCAAGCCGGCCACCTTTCGCGATAGAGTGGCATGATAATGAAAAGTGCTTCGGCCCGTTGCAAGGATCAAGGGATACTCGTGACTGGTTGACTCTGCAGGCGGCAGATAAGACACCGGCATCAATTGTCCTCGACCATTGGGGGTGGAAAACGCTTCCTTGTGGAGATAAGGGGTTCCGGGATGCTCTACATCAGGGCATGGCCACTGGAGACCAACGCTGTCAATACGCTCATATGTGATACCCTTGTAGCTTGGTGTGAGGGCACGAATTTCTTCCATAATCTCTTCAGGACTTTCGAAATCGAAACCTTTTGCCTTCATATGCCTGGCAATGTCACAGATGATTTCCCAGTCTACACGGCTATTACCTACCGGTTCGATCGCCTTACGGACCCGCTGTACCCTCCGTTCACTGTTAGTAAAGGTCCCGTCTTTTTCGGCAAAAGTGGCCGCAGGCAACACGATATCGGCAAGCATTGCTGTTTCTGTAAGAAAGAGATCTTGTACGATGAATAACTCCAGGTGTGAGATTGCTTTTTCAACAAAGGTCGTATCAGCCTCAGTCAATATGGGGTTTTCGCCTATTATGTATAGGGCCTTTACCCTGTTTGAATCAACAGCCTCAAATACTTCCGTTAAAGTGAGTCCGGGAGATGAACTCAGGCGACATCCCCACGCCTTTTCAAATTTCTTCCGTATAGTAGAGTTTTCAACTGATTGATAACCAGGAAAGACATTGGGCAAGGCGCCCATATCACAGGCGCCCTGGACATTATTTTGGCCCCTTAACGGATTTACTCCCGTTGATGGTTTCCCGATATTTCCTGTCAAGAGGGCCAGGTTTGCCAAGGCTTTTACATTATCAGTGCCGTGGGAATGTTGAGTAATCCCCATGGCATAAAGAATAGTTGCAGGTGAAGTAGTGGCATATATCCTGGCAGCTTCGGCAATCTGATCATAAGGAATTCCCGTAACATCTGCCACCAGATTAGGATCAAGTTCCATGAGGGTGGCTTTAAGCTTTTCGAATCCGTCACATCGTTCTTTTACAAAGGTCTCATCCCACAGTTTTTCCTCTACGATTACCCGTGCCATCCCGTTTAAAAGGGCCACATCGGTTCCAGGGCGAATCCTAAGCCAGATGTCGGCCTTGGGGAAAAGCATCGTTTCCCGAGGATCGACGAGAATTAGTTTTGCTCCATCCTTAATGGCCCTGTTGATCTGTCTACCTGTTATAGGGTGAGTAGCCGATATATTACTCCCTATGACAAATATGCAACCAGCCTTTGCTACTTCGGAAATAGAGTTTGTCATGGCGCCGCTGCCGAAGCTGGCAGCCAGACCGGCTACCGTAGGCGAGTGTCAGAGGCGGGCACAGTGGTCAATGTTGTTTGTTTCCATCACTGTCCTGACAAATTTTTGGAAGATATAGTTTTCTTCGTTCGTACATTTTGCTGAAGAAAAAGCAGCGAATTGCTTGCCCTTGTAATGCATTAGTGTGCTAGCCACATACTTGATTACTTGATCCCAGCTTACCTCGACAAAGCGGTCTTTCTGCTTAATAAGGGGAGCTGTCAGTGGCTTATCTTGGTTTTCAGTTTCATTAATCTTCCGGGATGACGAAAGGTGGTCATATGCCCGAACAAGCGGAGAAGACAAGCGACTGTTACTATGGATGAATCTGTAACCATAACGCCCCCTAACACATAGCCCTCCCCGGTTTACCGAGCTGATGCGGTCTCCTTTGGCCCTGACAACTTTGTTTCCACGTACCCCCAGATAAAGGCCACAACCCACACCGCAAAACGCACATATGGTTTTGACCCTGCGAGTTGGGAATAGTTCCTCTTTAGGTATTAACGCCGCCGTGGGACAACGTTCAACGCATTCTCCGCAGGACACACAAACGGATCCCTTTAAAGGTTTGTCGCCAAAGGTGCTTACCTTCATATTATAACCGCGATAGGCCATATCGATGGCGCCAACTCCTGAGATCTCTCGGCAGGTCCGAACACATATCCCACACAGGATACACTTGTTGGGATTAAAACTGAAAAAAGGATTGCTATTGTCAATCGGGAGGTTTTTTGCAACAAGATTCAAACGATTGAGCCTGGACTCATCGTAGCCAATTCGATTGACTAATTCCTGCAGGCGACAACTCCCGCTTTTAGAACATAAAAGGCAGTTGAAGTCATGATCGCTTAGCAAAAGCTCAAGGGTTACACGCCGAACTCGCTCAATCTCGGCATCATCCGTAACGACAGCCATGCCATCTTGGACAGGTGTTCGGCAGGCAGGATGGAGTTTTTTCTTGTTATTGATCTTAACGAGACATATCCGACATACCCCTTCCGGAGTGAGATCAGGGCAATGACACAAAGTGGGAATATAGATGCCGGCCTTTTGTGCTGCCCCCAGGACCGTGGCGCCTTCCTGAGCCTTCACTTGCAGGCCGTTTATGGTGATGGAAATGTCACTCATTATTACTCACTGGTCTTTAATCGTATGCTGTTTTATCTTCATTGCCGACCGTTTACTGGCCACTGCTTGCCACGCCGAAGCTTGGCCAAGCGAAGGCGGGACAACTGGTAACTGACAACCGGCAACTGATCACATCTCTTGTCCCGAGACGCATTCGACCGCTTTAAACTTGGGAGGGCATACCTCCATGCATGTGCCACACTTGATGCATTTGGTCTGATCGATCTCATGGACTTGCCATTTTGCTCCGATGATCGCGTCAACGGGACAGGCCTTTAAGCAGAGCAAGCATGCCTTGCACCTGTAGTCTTTGATACGATAAGAGATGAGTTGCCTACACACAAGAGCGCGACAGCGTTTCTCGTGAATGTGTTCTTCGTATTCTTCTTTGAAATATTTAATAGTAGTAATTACGGGGTTGGGCACGCTTTGACCCAGGCCGCAAATGGAGCCTGCCTTTACGGCTTCGGCCAGTTCCAAAAGGACTTCTATATCGCCAGGCCTGCCTTCTCCCTTAGTAATGTCATATAGTATTTGAAACATTTGCCTCGTACCCAGCTTACACAACGTGCACTGGCCGCACGATTCTTCTTGGGCAAAATCGAGAAAGTAGCGGGCCATATTCACCATGCAAGTATCCTCATCCATTACGAGCATTCCGCCGGAGCCCATAATTGATCCTGCTTCGGCGAGGGACTCATAATCGACGGGAAGATCCAAGAGACTTTCCGGGATACAGCCGCCGGAGGGGCCCCCCGTTTGTACGGCCTTAAACCTTTTGCTTCCTCTAACCCCGCCGCCTATGTCATATATAATCTCTCGCAACGTAGTTCCCATGGAAACTTCCACAAGTCCGGTATTCCTAACATGACCAGACAAAGCAAAGACCTTTGTCCCTTTGCTCTTATCGGTACCGATGTGGCTGAACCACTCTGCCCCTTTTTGGATAATAACGGGCACGCATGCAAGGGTTTCCACATTGTTTAAGACTGTAGGCATTCCCCACAGTCCTGACACGCTCGTGTTGGGCCTTGGCAGTGGGAGCGGGAAACCTCGTTTTCCCTCGATCGACATAACAAGGGCCGTTGATTCTCCGCATACAAATGCCCCGGCGCCTTTTACGATTTCAATCTCAAAGGCAAAGCCGCTTCCCATTATGTTGTCGCCAAGGAGTCCCAGGTCAGTTGCCTGAGCGATGGCTGTTGTTAAGTGCTGAACCGCAAGGGGGTATTCGGACCGCACATATATGATCCCCTTATTAGACCCTACAGCATAGCCCGCTATCATCATCCCTTCCAGCACGATGTGCGGATCACCTTCCATGACGCTACGGTCCATGAATGCGCCGGGATCCCCCTCATCGCCGTTGCAAACAATGTATTTCACCTCACCAGGGGCGTTTCTTGAGGACTCCCATTTAAGCCCCGTTGGGAAGCCTGCCCCACCACGGCCGCGAAGGCCTGACTCCTTGATATGGGAAATAACCTCTTCCGGGCTTAGCTTAGAAATAACCTTTGCCAACGCCTGATATCCATCGAATCTTACGTAATCTTGGATGTCGGTGGGATCAACATGACCACAATTTCTGAGAACAAGCCTTCTTTGTTTCTTGTAAAAAGGAATGTCAATCTCATGAACGCACTTCTTGCCCGTGGCAGGGTCCTCATACAAAAGCCTTTCAACGCTGTCGCCTTTGTTTAAGCTTTCGGAAACTATTTCTGAAACGTCCCCCGTTGTCACACAGTGGTAAAACATACTCTCCGGCTCAACAACCACGATCGGTCCGTGTTCGCAATATCCACGGCAGCCCGCCTTCTTGACTATGATATCCCCATCTGGCTCTTGAGCTCTGATCTCTTGCTCAAACGATTCCCTCACATCGTGACTTCCAGAGGCCAGACAGCCTGTTCCACAACAGACAACTACGGTCTTTGCGTCCGGCCTCTCTTGAGCAAGGATCGATTCCCTGAGACGCTCTAAACTCTCAGGTGTTTCTATTTTGGCCTTCTGACGTGGGGACATTGTCTCGGATGTATCCTATTTTCTGTCACAGATCATCTTTTCCTCAATTCCGTGCCTTCATACTTCTCACAATCACTAACGCTGGCAAGGATTTCAGTCATCTTCTTTGTAGTGATCTGCGGATAAAGAGTATCATCGATAACCACAATCGGCGCCAAGGCGCATGACCCGAGACATGCGACCCGCTCAAGACTATACTTGTAATCTTCGGTCGTCTCGCCGGTCTTGATCCCCAGCTTATATTGAGCCGTCTCTAAAATGTTACGCGCCCCTCGCACATGGCAAGCGGTTCCCTGGCAAACCCTGACAAGATGATCCCCGCGACGGTTAAGGTAAAAATGGGCATAAAATGTTGCTACACTAAAGACTTGACTTGAAGACAAGCCCATAAAAACGGCGATTTCGCTAAGAGCCTCTTCAGGCAAATATCCAAACTCTTCCTGCACCCTTTGCAGGATTGATATCAAGCCGCCCTTCTTGCCCTTGAAGACTGAAAGTATTTTTCCCAAACGCCCTTCTTTCATATAAACCCCTTATCTTTTCCCCTGAAACACATCTTCGGCTGTTCGCACATCAGCACGGCTTCCGATGAACACGGGAACCCTTTGGTGAAGGTGTTCCGGCTCGATATCAAGGATCCTTTCAGTTCCAGTGCTTGCAGCACCTCCAGCCTGTTCCACAACAAACGCCAGCGGGTTAACCTCACACATCAACATCAGCTTTCCGTGCGGCTTTTTGGGGTCCTTTGAATCTGCCGGATAGATGTAGATTCCGCCCTTAAGCAGATTCCGGTGAAAGTCGGCAACAAAAGATCCTGAATAACGAAGGCCGTAGGGTCGATCTGACTTTATGTCAGGCGTCTTGAAGTATTCTACCACGTCTTGGACTCTTTCATCCCAGAAGTAGTAGTTTCCTTCGTTAACACTGTATGTCTTTCCCCTTTCTGGTATACGGATGTTTTCATGAGAAAGAAGAAACTCACCTATCTTCGGTTCTAAAGTAAAGCCGTGAACGCCGCTGCCGGTCGTATATACCATCATTGTGCTGGACCCATATATGAAGTAGCCTGCGGCAATTTGGTTATAACCAGGTTGAAGCACATTGGCCATTTCACTCAAATCCGCCATGTCCTGTTTTTTGAGTATGGAAAAGACTGTGCCCACCGTGACATGGGCATCTATGTTTGTAATGCTCCCAAGGGGGTCGAAGACAAGTATGTAGCTTCCCTTGGAATACTTTGCCGGGACACGAATCAAGTCAGTTTTGTTCTTAGAGGCCATACACCACAAGTGTCCCACATGGCTGACACGATTTTTAATGGTACTGTCGGCAAAATCTACCAGCTTTTGGAAATGTTCATCATCGATGCTTTCACTTCCCGTCAAGCCAAAATCTTCCGTTAGGTTTGCCCTATTTACCTTCTGGGCAATAATCTTTGCCGCCACTATCAGTTCTGCCAGCATTGCAGTAAAGGCCCCGGTTGCCTCAGGCCGTTCTTT
Source organism: Desulfobacterales bacterium S7086C20 (assembly GCA_001751075.1). GTDB lineage: Bacteria > Desulfobacterota > Desulfobacteria > Desulfobacterales. Next base: position 36,710 of record MAVP01000006.1, read on the forward strand.
TTGTCTGGATAAAATATGCTCCGTTACTGTTATGCCTTTAACCATCTTTCGCTCCTTTCAAAAAAAATCAACTCAGCAACACTTGGGCCTTTTCCTTTATATCTCTTTCCACCATCCCCTTGAAAGGAAGGGCGGCAATTGGGAACTTCCCGTCAAGGCGGATTTCAGATGCTTTTACGTAGAGGTTTCCTTCAACAAGGAAACCTAAAATACGAAAGGAGAAGCAAGCTGCATCGTTAACCCACGATTCATTGACATCAGTCACCTTGTCTCCAATCTGAGTCTTGAATTCCATTACAAGGTTTTTGATCCTCTTTGTTGCCTCTTTCACGCTAAGCTGATGAGGTACGGAAATGTTCATTCGAGGCATAAAAATCGACCCCTTCTTCACTTTTGCCTTGCCGGCACGGATGCGGCTAGGTCACATAAATAGCACAAGAAAGTATTCCAACTCTTGAAGCCTTGCGCGCTCGCCAACCCAGAACCGTGAACTCTAAACCTATGAACGCCTTCAGAGTTTTTTACGCACTTGAAGATCCCACCAATTTCTGCAGATGTCAAGTCCTGACGACTTCGTAAAAAGTCAGATTCTGATGGCACAGTAAAAAGCTCCAAATTCAAGGCGCGCGAATCTTTAGGAATAAGGCGTACTTATCGTACGCCGCAGTGACGAAAGATGCAGCGCAACACAGAAGTTGGACTTTTTACGAAGTCGTCAATCCTTCTACGTGAAGGTGGCCTGAGGGTTTCTCGGAAAGAACCTGACTTCCGCCCTGAGCCATAACCTTTAAAAATGCTTCTACTACATTTGGGTCGAACTGAGTACCGCTTCCTTTTTCGATAATGCCGACAGCACGATCGTGAAGCATACCCTTTCTGTATGGTCGATCAGAAGTCACAGCATCGTAGACATC